>NZ_JANPCM010000741.1:0-1728 GCF_031430955.1 Ferruginibacter sp. | reverse complement strand
GATTTACCTGCAGTTGAAGCAACTGAGTTAACTGATGGATGATATTGTTTGTTATAAGATTCCAAACTAAAATAATTTTACCTACACCAGTGGCTCAATAGAAAAAATATCCAGTTTAGATTGCATAAAATTTCTTATTCTTTTTAAAGCGGCATTACCATTACTGGAGCCACCATTATTGGTATTACCTTCCACCGTTTCAAAAATACCGTTACCTATGGCTGTTATAATGCCTGTATGAATCCAGTCGTGTGGTGTTTTTTGTAAAAGAAAAATATCTCCGGGCTTTACCAGCGAAGGATTGTTGCGTACAGCAGTAAAGCGCCGCAGCAAACCTTTTTGTAAACCAGTTGTACCAACCGTATCGCAACTGTAAGTAAGTGGCATTAATGTTTTAAAATTTTTGCCCTGCAATGATGCTGCCTGATCGATAATGGCCTGCACAAAACCCATGCACCAAAACCATGGTGTACCTTCATTGCCATCCATGTATGCCCTTACCCACGGGCCACTGTTGCTTTGTTGATTTATTACCAATTCAAAGGGGCGGTTTTTAATATGATTCATGGCTGTATTAACCACTAATTGCCTTAAGCCTGCTCCTGTTATATTTCCTTCAAAAGCATTTTTCATTGGCTCACACATAAGGCTGAATGTTTGCTGGTTTACAATGCCCGATTGCGGAATGGCTTTTGCTTTTTGAAAATTTATAACTGCCTGTTCAGTTGCTGTACCAAAGTCGCCATCAATGCCTGTAGAGGTTATTGCAGCCGGGTTAACCATTGAAAATAAATTAAGCAACGACTGAATTTTCATCACATCTTTTTTTGTATTGTCTGCGCCATTCTTTTTTTGTGTTGCGCTTATAACAAGTTCTTTTTGATAGGTTGTTTTTTGCATGGTGGCTAATATTTTATTGTGCTGAATAAATATTTTTCTTACAGCAGATTTATCAATTGTTTATTTATAAGGTTTTACAACAACCTTAGTTAAACCAATTACACTGTGATAATTTATTTGCTGTATTAAAGAGGTATCGCTCCAATCCACATGCACACATCCGTGAGAACTCCAGTCTAACGGGCCTGCATGCAATGCTTCACCCCCATGATAAAAAACAGCAAAACTCATATTGGCGCTTAAATCTTTCGAGTATCGTTTACGTGGTCCTTCCCTGTTAGATGTATCAGCATCGTCAGAATATTTACCACTGTTATAACCATCTCCCTCAATACGGGTTACTTTAAAATTACCGGATGATGTTTTTCCAAGTTCGGCAGAACCTGCTGCAACTGTAAACGTAAAATTGGCCCACTTGGCAGCATTATCATAATACTCTACACTGGCATCACCCGTCCACATCTCTACGTTATTAACGTCTTTCTTTTTTGTTTTAAGTTCTACAGTTATCAATTTAATCCACGGTTTTGTTTCAATATCTGTTGTAGTATCAAAAGAATCTTCTTTTAGTGTTGCAGTATCCGACCTTCCAAAATTGAAAGAGTGAAGTTTATTTTTTGTTTTGTCCTGCTTTTCAGTTTTTCTGTAAGGTTGAATATTATTGGTTTGCTGCACTACATGCGTTAACTCATGACTCAATAATTTTTTACCGCTTTCAGTATTGGGAGAATATTGCCCGTCATTAAAAACAATATTGTTTCCCGACGTATAGGCCAAAGCATTTATTGATTGTGCCGATTTTGCAGCAACAGTACCGGTGTGCAGTTT
>NZ_JANPCM010000740.1:0-9491 GCF_031430955.1 Ferruginibacter sp. | reverse complement strand
GTATTATCTACAATTACTTCTTCGCCAAAAGCATTCATATAATGTTTTAGCCTGCCACTTACTTTTATTTTATAAGGATTGATGGAAGTAAAAATAACCGTATCGCCAATTAAATAACGCCATAGCCCACCAGTAGTGCTTATTACCAATGCATAATTTTTATTGAGTACTACATTTTTTAAACCTACGGTTTGTGGTTTATCTTTTCCATATTCTTCCACCGGCATAAATTCGTAAAAAATGCCGTGTTCGGTAAATAATAATAATCCATCATCATCGGGTTTTACCTGGCCTGCAATAAAACCTTCACTGGCATTATATATTTCTAAGTAATTAATTTTTGCGCCAATAATTTTATAAAACTGTTCTTTGTAAGGCACAAAAGAAACGCCGCCATTAATATACAGCTCTAAATTGGGCCACACCTCTTTTATAGTTTGTTTATTTTTTATTTTTAAAATACGCTTTAATAAAATTAATGTCCAGGTGGGTACGCCTGCTAAAGAGGTTACATTTTCATCGGCAGTAGTTTGTGCCAGTTGCTCAATTTTATTTTCCCATTCATCTAAAAGTGCTACACTCAATTCGGGTGTACGCAGCCATTGCCCCCAAAAGGGAGAATTTTGCATAAGCACCGCACTTAAATCGCCAAACTGAATTTCATCATTTACTTTACTTAGCTGGTGGCTGCCACCTACTACCAGGCTTTTACCGGTAAGCATATTACTATCTGGAAAATTATTGTAGTAATTGGTAAGTACATCTTTGCTGGCTTTAAAATGATTATCGGTAAGGCTTTCGTCGCTGATAGGAATAAATTTACTTTTATCGCTGGTGGTGCCCGATGATTGGGCAAACCATTTTACGGGTGTGTTCCATAAAATATTGTCGCCGCCTTCCATCATACGGTTGATATACATTTTTATATCATCGTACTCATGTATAGGCACATGTTTTTTAAATTCTTTAAGGGTAAATAATTTTTCAAAATGATATTTTCTGCCCAACTCGGTGTATTGCCCTGCAGATACCAGATCCTGCAATACCTGGCGCTGGGCTGCCACAGGATGATTGCTCCAGTTTTGCACCCGCCAAAAACGGTTACGGGCAAGTTTAGAAATTATGGAGGAGAGGAGGTTCATTCTGTGGCAAAATACAAAATGAAACTGAATAAATAATTTAAGTTGGCGTTTATAAATTTACTGGAGGGAAAGTATTGTAATTAACTATTTTACTTTTAATTTCTTTGGGTTTTGATAAGTGTTCCAAAATACCAATAAATCAATTTCGTTTTTTAAAGGCTTGTGTTTATAAATTAATAAAATTCTTTTGTGTACAAGAGTACAACGGATGTTTGGATATTTTGTGTTCTTGCGCTTTCCTATTTTTGGATTTCTAGATAAATTAGCAAGTCTTTTATCAACAAGAATTACAAAATTGCTGATTTCTTTTGCAGTCCAGGCTTTTTGTAAATAATCTATATTGGCTTCGTAAGTCAACCACGCCTTGTTTGTCCAGTTTATTTTACAATCCATTTCTTATACCGCTTTTGTATTTCTGCATGTGGTGTAATTTGCCTTTTTTTGGATTCTGATAATGCAACTTCTACTTCTGATTTTACTTTATCGGGCATTGCATCCCACCAATCATTATCTGCATCCACTTCAAGCATAGCATGCATCATTTTTACGACTTTTACATCTGCTGTATCAATATATTTTTTTACCTCCTGGCGCATTTGTTTCTCAGCGTTCATAAAAAAATGTTTATACAAATTTACTTTTTTTATTTTGCATATTAATTAAATAGGTAATTATTATTCCTGTATTCCCTTCAATTCAAAATCAATTTTATTTAAGAGAGATTTTGTATCTATGGTTTCATCAGAGTACAGTTTATTTAATAGTGCAACAAAATCAGTTTTCTTGTTTTCCGTTGCATAAGTATATAAAGATGTTTTCAATTCATCCATAAATCTTCTGTATTCATCCAATTGTAAATTATCTTCTGCGTTAGATTTACTGTATCCAAAAGATCTTTGATTGGCATCGTGTTCTTTCTCAATATTTTCTAAATTAATCAAACCACTTTCAATAGAGTAAATAAGTGAATCAAGTGAAATTTTTGTTTCTCTTGCTTCATCATGCAAATAATCTTTACGTTTTAAAATAAAATTTCTGCCTAAATATCTTTTTCTCACCTGTTCATTGGCGGCCAATTCTTCTGCAGTTCCCTGTGTGAATATTTCTCCATCAATCAGCAAATAAGCCCTGTCACAAATAGAAAGCGTTTCAGTTACGTTATGATCCGTAATGAGGATACCAATATTTTTATATTTCAATTTTGCAATAATAGCTTGTATGTCCTCCACTGCAATGGGGTCAACACCGGCAAAGGGTTCATCTAATAAAATAAATTTTGGGTCAACAGCTAAGGCACGGGCAATCTCAGTTCTTCTGCGTTCGCCGCCGCTTAATGTGTCGCCATTGTTTTTACGCACCCGCTGCAAACGAAATTCATCCAGCAAACTTTCTAATTTTTCTTTTTGTTGCTGTTTAGAAAGCTTTGTCATTTCCAGCACGGCGGTAATATTATCTTCCACACTTAATTTTCTAAACACACTGGCTTCCTGCGGTAAATAGCCAATACCCATTTGCGCCCTTTTATACATGGGCAGTTTAGTAATATTGATATCGTTTAAAAAAACTTCGCCTTCATCGGGCTTTATTAAACCCACCACCTGGTAAAACGAAGTGGTTTTACCTGCGCCATTGGGCCCCAGCAAACCAACTATTTCCCCCTGCTTTACATTAAAGGAAACATTGTTTACCACAGTGCGGCTGCCGTAAATTTTTACTAAGTTTTTGGTGTGTATAGTGAGGCTCAAATTTAAGAGTTTATAACAAAAATAATGTAAAGCGATAAATAAGACTATAGCAACTTTTATTTAACAGCAGTTTGTGCTTTATACTTTGTTAACTATGTTTGCAGATATTTTAAAAACAATGAAAGTAATAGACCACATTAACCAGGCAAAAAGCACTTTAGTTTCTTTCGAAATTCTTCCTCCATTAAAAGGTAAGGGCATTCAATCTTTATACAAACATTTAGATCCGTTGATGGAATTTAAACCTTCCTTTATAAATGTAACCTATCACCGCAGTGAGCATGTATTTAAAAAAAATGCTGATGGAAGTTTTGCAAAAGTAGTGGTACGCAAGCGCCCCGGTACCGAAAGTATTTGTGCGGCCATTATGAATAAATACAGTGTGGATACGGTACCGCATTTAATTTGCGGAGGCTTTAATATTAATGACACCGAAGATGCTTTAATTAACCTGAATTACCTGGGTATTGATAATGTTTTGGTATTACGTGGCGATGCTGCAAAAAATGAAGCCGGATTTTCCCCCGAACCCGGTGGCCATAATTATGCCAGCGATTTATTAAAACAGGTGGTGGATTTAAATGCAGGTATTTATCAGGAAGAAGATCTTAGAAATACCAATCAAACAAAATTTTGTGTTGGCATTGCCGGCTACCCTGAGAAACATTTTGAAGCGCCTAACATGGATAGCGATTTACAATATTTAAAACATAAAGTTGATTTGGGTGCCGATTATATTGTAACACAAATGTTTTTTGATAATGAAAAATTTTATGCTTTTGTAAAAGCCTGCAGGGATATGGGTATTAACGTTCCTATCATTCCGGGATTGAAACCAATTTATACACAAAAGCAATTGACGTTGCTGCCTAAAGTTTTTCATATTGATTTGCCTGCTGCCTTAAGTAACGAAGTGGCTAAATGTAAAACTGACGAAGAAGTAGAAAAAGTTGGAACAGAATGGTTATTATATCAATCCAGAGAATTAAAAAAATTCGGTGTACCCGTATTGCATTATTATACTTTGGGAAGGCCTAATTTAATAGCAAATGTGGTGAAGGAGTTGATGTAAATTTTTATAAATAATTTTAAATAAAAGAAGGGGTTGCTTTTGGCAACCCCTTCTTTTATAATTTCTTTTTCTTTTATTAATTCAACGGAATACCTACAGAAAAACTTAATGTGCGGTATTTATTTTTTTCGTTAACAGAATTATTGCTTTCGGTAGAGTTTATTTTAGCCAAACCCATACCGTAATTTACTTTTAAAATTAAATGCTCAAATCTAAAACCGCCACCTGCATTAATACCATAATCAAAACGTTTTAATTTGTTGTAGGCTGCATCTTCCTGCTGCGATGTAAACGGATCGTCGTTACTGAATTTTATGGATGAGTTAGATGAAGAGGTTAATGGCCCAAATTTAGAATCAGTTTTAGATTTACCGCCAACACCTACTGCAATGTAAGGCCCTGCATTAAAAAATACGCCGGTATTTTTTTCCACTGGAATACTTAAAACAAGGTTTAAAGGTAACTCTACATACAAAGGATTAAAAGTAGATTTTATATAATCGGCACCGCCATTAAAATAACTTTCCGCTTTTGAGCCGTGGCCTGTAAGCAGTAAACCACTTTCTAAATCAACTGTTTTTGATAAACCAAACCTGCCCATAAAACCGGCATTAAAAGTAGCCAGCATATTATTTTTTTCGGTGTGGCCATCGTTGGTTTTTGTAATGTTGGCCAGGTTAAGCCCACCCTGCAAATAAAATTGTGCGTTTGAATCAGCGTATGCCACCAGCATAGCTATGCCCATAATTAATTTTTTCATTTTCGTGAGTTTTAGATTTTTTGTTTGTTTAAAACCCACATACGCAAAAAGCCTGCCAACAGGTTTTGTAAGCAGGCTTTTACCTTCACTTGAAAATTATTTTTTATTTAAGCAGGGATTTAAATACCCCTTCATCTGTTTTAACGGGATATTTTCTCCTCAATTCTTCAATCCATTTTTCTTCCAGTACATTTTGATAGTCGTTAATTACCAATCCCCTTGCTTCTTCAAAAGTTCGCTGCTCATTAGCAGGATATAATTTTAAAATTTTTATAAAGCCGGCGGTGCCGTCGGTTGGGCTAACTATAATGGGTGTAATAGTTCCAGCCGCAGGTGGTGTGCCATCAGCTAATGCTATTTGAGCTAATTCGTACCGGCCCGAATCTGCCTGTATGGTATTATTACTTTCTTCAGTAATCTTTTTCCAGGGTTTACCCTCTTTTACATCAGCAAGAGAAAGGTCTGCCGATTTTTTATTGCTGCAGTTAAAAATAATTACATCGGCACTGGCAGCCCACAGGTATTTATTTTTATGCAGCGCATAATATTTTGCTAATCCGGCACTGTCGTTTACAGCACTGCTCCACACTTTTCTTTCCATTATTTCAAACAACATATTGCCCTCTCTAAACTCCTCCATCTGGTTGCGAAACTCAGCACTGTAATCTTCTAAATGCGCTTTATAGTATTCCAACGATTTTACAGTGATAAACTTTTGTAATAATGCTGCATTGCTTTCTCCTTTATAAATTTCAGGATTGGTTTTATATTCTCTTATAAAGCTTAACCACTCTGCTCCTTTTATATTGCCTTTGGCAGAAGTATAAATTACTTTATTACTTACAGGAAATTCTTTTGTACCGTTTACAGCAGGGTTAGCTGCAACACTATCGGCATAGCGGAATAAAACGGCATCTTTTACTGCTGCATTTTTTTTGTAATTAACTGTTTTAATAACAGCTTTTGTAAAAATATCTTTTGCAGTATTTACCCTGCTGTCCTGCAAAACTTTTTGTTTTATTTCATACATATAACCAGCATCCGCCTTTGTTGTTTGTACAGGCTGCACACTTATCCTTTTTACAATATGATAACCAAATTGTGTAAAAAATGGTTTTGATATTTCTCCATCTTTGGTTAATTTAAAAACGGCTGCTTCAAAAGGCTGCTCATATTTTCCGGTGGTAAACTCGGGCATATTACCACCCGATGTATAAGTTAATTTATCATCGCTGTACAGTTTTGCCATTTCTTCAAAACTGGCACCCGCCAGCAGTTTTAAATAAATAGAATCTGCTTTTTGCTGCACTATTTTATTATTTACTGCTGCATCGCCGGGAGGAACAGAAAAAAGTATTTGTGCAATTTTCCATTTCCCCATTCCCTTTCTTTCATCAATTACTTTAAAAATATGCAAACCGTTTTTAGAGCGGTAGGGTTTACTGGCTTCTCCTGTTTTTAAAGCGTAAATAATTTTCTCATATTCATACGGAACAGAAAAGGCAGTAAGGTATCCAATATCAGCTGTTTTAATTTTTACTGTATTGTCCGATGCCGATGCGGCTAAACTTTCGTAATCTTTTTTGCCACCAGTTAATTCTGTAAAAACTTTTTGCATGGCTTTTACCGCTTTTGAAGAATCGGCAACTGAAGTTTTTGCATCAATGGCGGTAAAAAAATGAATAACATGCAAATCTTTTTTAGAATTGATAAATGCTTCATCTATCAATGTATTCATGGCATCATCATTGGTCATATAAGTTTCTTCAATCTGGCTGCGGAAATTTTGTAAATCACCTGACAATTGTGGTAACGTATCTATTTTTGCATCCTTAGCAGCTTTTACTTTTAATTTAAATTTTGAATACAGATCAAGGTATTCCCTTAACGATTTTTCTTTATCGTCGGTTGTTGTTTTATTTTTGTTGTAAGCCCTCAAAAACTCTTCTTTATCAACAGCATTATTGCCGTAAGTAAAAAGTGTTTGAGAAAATAAAGGAGAAAAACCAACAATAAATGTTAGCAGCAGTAAAATATTTTTCATCAGTAATTAAAGTTTAAGGTTTAGTGGTTTTCCATTTTACTTCAAGCAATTCGTTCAACTGAAGTATGGTAAGTTTTTTGCCAATTATATGTTTGTCTTTATCCAGCAAATATAAGGTAGGTGTAAGTGTAATGTCGTAGAGCTGCCTGAAGCCTGGTTTTTGTGCAGCAAAATCTGCATCCTCCATGGCCTTGGTTTTATATACATGTGTCCATTCGGCAAGTTTGTGATCATTAATAAATTTCACCCATTCTGGTTTTGGGTTTTCTTTATCATCGGGAGATAGTACCGCATAAACTTTTACGCCATGTTTTTTCCAGTTGGCCTGGTAAATAGAATCTAACCGTGGCACTTCTTCTTTACAATGGCCGCAGTTGGGATCCCAAAAAACAATTACAGTATAATCAGCAGCAACATCGTAAAGTGGTGCAGGTTTTCCGCTGCTGTCAATCATATCAAGGTTAGCAGCTTTTTCACCAATTAAATTAGCCATCAGCATATAAGCCCGGCGGCTTATGGCTTCCATTTGTTTTTCGTTAAGCCAGCTGGTTAATCCTTTGCTGTGGTATTTTTCAAACAAATGTACAAACACCGCATCCTGCCCCATGTATTTTGGGTTAATGTATTCATCCGTTAGCCAGTTTAATAAAAACTTATACATTTCAGGGCTTGTACGGGCCAGTAATAATTTATAATCTACATCTTTAATAATGCTGTCGGACGATTGTGAAATTACTTCCCGGTAATACCGTTCAATTCTTTTTAAAAAGAAAGGCGTACGGATAATCCTGTCATCCATAAAAGTTACACCATCCCAATAATGGGCTTTATAATAGTTATAATTATTTATCGTGTCCTGCCTTGTTACAGGAATATTTACCGGTACCGAAGGTTCTTTCATTGCTTTAAGCAAAGCCGCCATCATAGATGTGGATTGATTTTTTATCACACCATCTCTAAATACATTTAACTCTGCATTAAACTGGTTATAATTTTTTTCGTGAAATAAAGAATCAGCTTTTGTTTTAGATGACATATACGCCATTCTTTCATCCTGCAGTTGCTTACCTTTTTTAGCAACATATTTTTGGTATTGCACATATTGCACATTGGCAGAAGAGCCTGTTATAAATGTTTTATTAATTAAGTCAGTAGTATCTGCCTTAACTATTATTTTTTGTTCTTTATCAATTAAAAATTCTGTTCGTAAATTTTTATCCGGAAAAACAATTACATAAATACCGCCGGGTAATTTTTGTTTGCCTTTAAATATGGCCATGCCGGTATTACTTACTGCAGCAGAATCGGCAATATTTAAATTACTGCCCATATAGTACGTTAAATAAGCAATGCCGCTTTTGTATTGCGGCGCCTGTAATGTTATTTGGTAACCCTGTGCAAAACACAGGTTGCCGCCAAATATTGCCAAAAGGAAAAAGGTATATTTTTTCATATTATTATAGGATAGCAAATGTATTTAAAATCGCTGATTAATGCACTATTGGATGGCCATGCAGGGTTTAAAAATTGCAAATCGTTAACAAAGGCAATTGAATGCAGTTGAAAATTATTGACGGCGGTTGAAACATCAGCAACATTCAATTACTTAAGGTATTTTTGCTGCCGTGAAAAAACAAAAGCAAAGAATAATTCTGGAAAACGTTTTGGTTACTGATTATGCCGCCGAAGGAAAGGCACTGGCCAAACTGGATGGTAAAGTAATTTTTATTTCAGGTGCTGTGCCCGGCGATGTGGCCAATATTTTTATTACCAAAAATAAAAAAGACTGGGCCGAGGGAAGGGTGCAAAAAATTATCAATTACTCCAAAGAAAGAGTAGAGCCGTTTTGTAAACACTTTGGTGTATGCGGCGGTTGTAAATGGCAAATGCTGCCTTATGCAAAACAATTGGAGTACAAACAGCAGGAAGCAGAACAGAATTTAAAACGCATTGGAAAAATACCGCTCCCCGAAATATTGCCCATTATTGGTGCAGACGATGATAAATATTACCGCAATAAATTAGAATTTACTTTTAGTAATAAAAGGTATTTGTTACCAGGTGAAATAGCCCCCCCACCCCCCGAAGGGGGGATTTTGAACACTCCAATTTTAGAAAGTTCTTTTAAAGAATCAAGCTCTTCGGAAATCCCCCCTTCGGGTGGTGGGGCTTTAGGTTTTCACGTTCCACGCCTGTTTGATAAAATAATTGATATTGAAGAATGTTATTTAATGGATGGAGTAAATAACAACATTCGCAACACGGTAAGAGATTTTGCTTTACAAAACAATTATTCATTTTACGATGTAAGGGAACATACGGGATGGCTGCGTAATATTGTTATCCGTTACTGCACCACCGGGCAACTGATGGTGAATATGATTTTTAATTACGAAGAAGAAACAGAACGTAAAAAACTGCTGGATCATTTATTGCAGCAGGTGCCTTCCATAACTACTTTATTATTTACCATCAACCCAAAATGGAACGATACCATTTACGATTTAACACCGCAGGTATATTTTGGAAAAGGCTTTGTAATAGAAAAGTTAGAGCAATTTCAATTTAAAATTTCTCCTAAATCTTTTTTTCAAACCAATACCAAACAGGCCGAAAAGTTATACAGGATTACAAGAGATTTTGCAGCACTAACCGGTAGCGAAGTGGTGTACGATTTATATTGCGGCACAGGCAGCATTGGCATTTTTGTAAGCCAGCATGCAAAAAA
>NZ_JANPCM010000739.1:0-2292 GCF_031430955.1 Ferruginibacter sp. | reverse complement strand
TTTTGAATTTTCTGTTTTCGTAATTTTTATATCCATTTTTATATTTTTTGTTTAAAAAAAATACCTTTTCATTTTCGTCTCGGCGGGGTTTTCACTTCATGCTGCATTAAATTAAAAAATTATTTCCGTGAAACCACGGTGCTGGAAAAACTACTTAACCATTATACTGCCACGCTAAATATCCCTGAAGTGCTTTGGCATAAAATGTAAAGCCACGCCTTCTTCATAAAAAGCCGCACTGCTGTGTTGATACAAAACAAAATCTTTGGCCAGCACCCATTTGCCACTAACAGAATTATGATGGATGTAATTTATTTTTTGCAGTAAAAATTTCTCTGAATAAATAGCTTTGGCACCAAAAGAATTTTCGAAAACCCTGCAATTGCCCCTTCTTCTTTTCTCTTTCGGTTATGGCACTGCTTAAAGTTTTAAGTACTTCACTTTGGTTATTTTTCTTCCACCGGCTAATTATTTCATAAGCCATAAAACGCTTTCCATTGCCGATTATTTTATTCAGGTAAAAGCCAGCGTTTGGAAAATATAAAATGCAGTGTATGTGGTTGGGCATTATTACAAATGCAATTACATTAATGTTATCTTTTGCCAGGATACTAAACCAGTTGTACACTATATCGTAACTGCTCGTATTTTCTATAAGCGGTAGCCAATTGTAACAGGTAAATGTACAATAGTACATGGAGTATATATCGGAGTGTTTATACTTTACGGCCATGCTGTAAAGTTAGTGGTTGGCAGTATGTATTGCAAGGCAATTTTGTGCAGCGGGGTTTCACAGTTACGGTTTTAGGATTAAAGAGAATTTGTGTGAAAACCCCGCTGGGACGGAAAACAAAATTTATATAAATTTTTACATTCACTTTTATAAACAACAGCAACGTTTATTTACAGGGTTTGGGCAGGTATTTTAAGTTGTATGGTAAGGCTTTCCTATCAAATGAATATCAATGCTGTCTTTTATTCCCTTTAGTTGGGCAGATGCAGGGCTGTTTGAAGGTTTGGCAGAGAGTAAATTAAAAGCATTGCCTGAAATAATGAAACTGTTATTATATTCTTTTGTAGCTGATTGTAAACGGGCTGCAATATTTACCGGAGCTCCCATTACAGTAATATTATTGTTAACCCCTATTCCTATATTTCCTATTATTACCTTGCCGGTATGCACACCAATACCTACTTGAAAATTATGACGAAAATGTTTGTAAACATACGTCTCATTAAAAATATCAATTTCTGCAAATATTTGAAATCCTGCATGAGTGGCATTTTCAGCAGCCTCCTGCACCGTTGTTTCAAATCCAAAAACTGCATAAAATCCATCGCCTTCAGTTTCTATTATGCTTCCATTATTATGTTCAATTACTTTTCTAAATAAATTAAACAGTCGCCGCATAATATGGATTACATCAAAAGGCAGGTAAAAATTTATGAACCTCGTAAAATTCCGGATGTCTAAAAAAAATAAGGCCAATTCCTTTTCTTCGCCTGTATATTCAGGATCAGTTGATGTATCTCCTTTAATATAGATGCTCACATCAATTTCATCCCGTATTAAACGATGTACCTTTACACCTTCGCCGGTTATATAGCACTGGCAGGCTAACCTGATATTTTTTGGAAATGGTAATTTTTGCCTCAGTGCAGTTTCTTTATCTGAATAAGAAGAAAGGTTTTCCATTCCTTCAAGTATAAGGATGCGGCAGGTGGAGCATTGCGCTTTACCGCCACAGGAGTGATAATGGGAGATACCTGCTGCAAGAGATGCTGCTAATACAGTTTGACCTTCGTCAACAGTAATTGGCTTATCTCTTAAAAAATCAACAACAAATTGTTTCATTCAAAACATTTGAAATGAGTTACAAATAAAAAACGTCTCAACCAGTTCATTTTACCGCAAATGGCGTGCTAATATTATTTACACAAAGCATTCAACATTCCCTTAAAAATAAATCCATGAAATGGGAAAACAGCGTACCAATATAACCGCCCCTTTAAGCCAAGCGGACGAAAAGTTGCCGTTTGCTCAAGTTCATTTTTTTCGTTGATGAAAAATTCCAGCCATGCTTCTCCGGGTAATTTCATTTCTGCGTACAACAGCAATCTTCTGTCTTCTTTATTTGCAATAAGCACCCTCCAGAAATCAAGCGACTCTCCCGGATATAATTGTGTGGGGCTTCTTCTTCCTCTTCGCAAACCAACACCACCCACCATTTTATCCATCAGTCCTCTTATTCCCCAAAGCCATCCACCATAATACCAGCCATTACTGCCACC
>NZ_JANPCM010000738.1:0-7796 GCF_031430955.1 Ferruginibacter sp. | reverse complement strand
GTATAACCCGAATTCCATTTAAAGGTTTTAGGATTTTGTACATTACCAAATAAACGAAGGTTTTTAACCACCCTAGTTTTTGATAGTATGCTCTGGGCAAAGTTGTAACCTATCTGAATATTTCTTATCCTGAAATAACTGCCATCTTCGATACCGTAAGTAGAGGCTTCGTAATTGATACGGTGATCCTGGCCTAAAATAGGATCCCAGTTAGAAGTACCTTCACCATGCCACCTGTTTATTTTAAATGCAGGATAGTTCACACGCTGGAAGGGAGACTCTGTACCACCCCAGTTCCTGTAAATTTCATTGCCATAAACTCCACCCACATCAATGCCTAAATCGAAACCTTTGTAATTAAAAGTTACTGATCCGCCATAAGTAAAATCAGGTGTTGGGTTGCCAATTACAGTTTTATCGGCAGTGTTTATTTTACCATCGCCATTTACGTCTTTGTATTTTAAATCGCCGGGGCCATAAGAAAATTCTGTATTAACCGGTGATTTTAATTTATCGGCATAACTCTGATAAATACCTTCTACTATATAACCATAGAAAGAACCAATGGGTTCGCCCACTACTGTTCTGTTAAATCCATTGATTAAGGCAAAATCTTTAGTAGCTAATTCCAGCACTTTATTTTTGTAAGTGGTTAAATTACCACTGATGGTAACTGTAAGATCCCTGGTTATTTTTTGATTCCAGTTTCCTGCTATTTCAATACCGCTATTTTTAATGCTGCCAATATTGCTTAACCTGGATACTGTTCCGTTAAGGCCAGGAATAAAGGTCATCAAATCTTTTGTTACTTTATCAAAATAGGCGATATCCAAATGCAGACGGTTTTTAAAAGCCGCCAGTTCTACACCTATTTCTTTTGCCTGTACTGTTTCCCATTTCAGGTTTCTGTCTGGGATATAAGTGGGTTGTACAGCAGTATAAATATTATTACCAAATACAGCTGCTGCACTGCTGTTTAATGCAGGGAAGAAAGGGTAATCATATCCATAAGTATTTTGATTACCCAACAATCCTATTGATCCTCTTAATTTTACAAAATCAAATATCTGCTGGTCATTCATAAAATTCTCTTTGGTCATTTCCCATGCAGCACCAACAGCCCAAAAGTTTTGCGCTCTTTCGCTTGGAGAAATTTGAGAAGAGGCATCACGCCTGAAAGATCCATTGAGGTAATATTTATTTTGGTAATTATATACCGCTCTTACTAAACCCGAAACCGTAGTTTTTTCATTTTGCCCTGATGCTGACCTGCGTGACTGTGCATCTCCAAAACCATTATCTATATACCAAAATCTTTTATTGTCTGGTATTGCAGATCCCGTTGAACTCTGATTAACCGTACCATATCTTCCAAAGTGACCAAAATAGTAGGTAGTAAAACCAGCTGTAGCATTTAAACTATGATCGCCAATTCTTTTCTTATAAGTAAGGATATGATCCTGTTGAAATTTTTTGTATGAATCATCATTTTCAACAACCCTTGTTGCCGGGCTATATAAATAAAATGAATTAGTAGCAGCATCATAAGAATTATAGAGTGGTGTATACCTCCTGTAATTCACATTGCTTATGTCAGCATATACTGTTGATTTAAAACTGAAATCACGTAAAAAATTAATCTCAGCAAAAACACTGGCCACCGTTCTGTATTCTACATTTATGGTTTTATTCCATTCATTTTCTAATTGTAATAACGGGTTAACCACACCTGAGTTTTGAATCAATGGCAATTCGTAATATAAATTTTGATTCATGCTATCTAATCCGTAGGGATTTTTTGCATAAATAGATTTAGTTCCGGAAGAAACTATTGGAATTACTTTACGGGCCTGATCTAATACACCGCCTGCTCCGTAAGGATTATTTTGCCTTACACCATTAAAATTAAATCCAACACGAATGGCTTTACTCAGTTTAAATTCATCATTTAAAGAGAAAAGTATTTTCTCTAATTTTTCATGCCGGATCAATCCTTCATCAGAAGTATAACCGAAACCCATGTTGAATTTATTTTTATCAGTACTACCGGAAAGGCTGAGGTTATGAGAATTGAATTTGCCCGTTCTGGTAACAGCATCTATCCAATCTGTATTAGCGGTCCATTTGGAATAATCAAACGGAGAATTTACGCCAATGTTAACTTTTTCTTCTTCATACAAAGTTTTAAACTGATCAGAATTAGCCAATTCTATTTTATCAACCAATTTTTTTACTCCATAAGAAGTATTGTAATTAATGATAACCTGGCCTGCTTTGGCTTTTTTGGTTGTAATTGCAATTACACCTGCTGCACCTCTTACACCAAAAATTGCAAGTGAAGAAGGATCTTTTAATATTTCTACTGATTCAATATCATTTGGATTGATGTAATCAATATTATCATTAAAAACACCATCCACCACATACAAAGGAGATACCGACCCGATACTTATTGTACCACGGATACGAATATCTGGCGCCTGGCCCGGTGTACCATTATTTACAACAGATAAACCAGCCACCCTGCCCTGTAAAGAAGCAATAGGATTTGTATTGGGTTTATCAGCAATATCTTTTCCAGAAACTTTTACAATCGAACCTGTTAAATCTCTTTTGCTTGCAGTACCATAACCAATTACCACCACTTCATTAATATCTTTAGCTGCAATCTGGAGCACTATATTTATTTCTGTACGGGTGCCAACTGCTACTTCTTCTGTTGCATAACCAATTGAAGAAAAAACTAGTCTTGCACCATCAGGTACTGATATAGAATAATTACCTGCAGCATCTGTGGAAGTACCCACTGTTGATCCTTTAATTTTTACACTAACACCGGCTACAGGCTCGCCATTGGCACTGGTAATTTTTCCTGTTACTTTAACATCCTGTGTAACAAAGTTTTTTTGCGTAATAACCACCAGGTTATTATCTAAAATGCGGTAGGTTAATGCTGTTGAATTGAAAACATTATTTAAAACATCTGTAACCAATGTATTATTGGCATTGATGTTTACTTTTTGGGTAGCAGATAATACTTCGTTGTTGTACAAAAATCTGTACATACTTTTTTTCTCAATTTGTTTTAAAGCGGTTTTTAGTTCTGCCGATTCTAACTTAAGCGTAATACGCTCCTGAGAATAAGTTTTTGCAGATAATTGCAAACTTGTAAGTAGTGTAAAAACAATGGCTAGTTTCATACGCAGTATAATTTTTGCCAGGCTTTGCGCCCTGATACCAAATAATCGTTGGCTTTTTTTCATATTTTTATGTTTTGGTAAGTTAAAGTGAGAACTTAAAGTTTAGTTTTACAGCGATACTGGTTTTCTAACTTTGCCATCCCGGGAAATGCGTCAACATTTCCCGTTTTTTTATTTTAGGAACTATTAATTAAGATTATTTTTTTCATTTGCAGCATAGTTTTATTTAAGAATAGTAATAGTGTTATTATTTATTTTATATACAAAAGGGGTCGTTATCTGCAAAGCATCAAGGGCCTGGTAAATAGTTTCATTTTCAAATGATCCGGTAAGTAATTCCTTTTTTAGTTTTTCGTTTTTTATTATAATAGTAACCCCGTACCAGCGTTCCATTTTTAAAGCAATTTCTTCTAATGTTTCTCCACTAAAAATTAACCTGCTTTCTACCCACCCTGTTTCTACAACGGTATTATCAGTTGGGTATAATGTTACATGGCTTAACTGTATAATGGGTTTGTCTTTTATTAAAGGCATTTTTTTAGGCTGCAGTGCTGCATTTGTTTTAAGTGGATTTATATCTTCATCATTAATAATCAGTTTTTCGTTAGGCTTCATTATTATTTTTTCCTGCCTGTCTTTTAAAGTAACTTCAACACTGCCTCTTATTAAACTGGTTTCTGTAGTTTTTTCGCCGGGATAACATTTTACATTAAAAGCAGTACCCAATACTTTTATATCCATTTTAGCTGTATGGATGATAAATGGTTTGGCAGGATTTTTTACAACATCAAAATAAGCTTCCCCCGATAAAGAAACCTCTCTTACACCTGTACCAAAATGTTGATTAACGTAAGTTAATTTACTGCTGCTGTTAAGCCAAACAGAGCTGCCATCGGGCAATTGAATTTTTGTACGGGAGCCGTTTCTTGTGCTTACTTCGCTTTGTGCAATTTTTTCTTTGGCACCAGCAACAGTATTTTTTGTGGTATTAATAAATACAAAAATTAAAACTGCAACAGTAAAAAACGCTGTAGTGGCAATAAATAATCTTTTTTTTCTGTTAGGCTGCTGCGGAGTAAAATCCAGGGAAAATGAACCGGTTTCATTATTATTCAATTCCAGATCAAATCCTTTTTCGTTTAACCTGCCAGAATGCAGTAGAAAAGTAGCTTCTAAGAAATCATCGTCTTTTTCTGCAGGAACAGTCCAGTATTGATCAATAAATTGTAAGGAGGTATCTGTATCAGGATGAATTTTAGTTAATTCATTCAATTCGGATAGTTCGGCTTCTGTAGCTTCTCCCGATAATTTTCGGGACATTAAAGTCCAAATTCTGTCTTTACTCATATAGCTGTATTCTATTAGAGACAAATAAATTACAAATCCCCTATAAGTAAATACAACTTATTTTGACGCTGTTTTTTTTGCAGGTAAATTAAGAACAGAGGCTATTTTTTTTAAGGCAGTTGAAAGTTGGTTATCTATAGTTTTTACGCTGATATTAAGAAGTTGTGCAATTTCTTTATATTTTAATTTATCCTGTTTTGCCAGTTTAAAAATTATTTTACATTGCTGGGGCAAAGATTCTATGGCTCTTTCAATTTTTTCGGCCAGTTCATTGGTGATAATATTATTTTCTGCATCAGGGTCATTACTGGCAAACTCAACCTCCAGGTCGTCTAAAGAAAGCACACTTGTTTTTTGGGTCTGTTTTAACCGCCTCAATGAAGCATTTCTTACGCTGATATATAAATACATTTTTAAATCTTCAATTTCCTGCAACTGCTTTCTTCTGGCCCAAATTTCAATATAAATATCAGATACTACTTCTTCTGCTGTTTCTTTTGATTTAGTAATGGAATAAGAAAAACTTTTTAATGGTTGAAAAAAGTGAAAGAAAAGTTTTTTGTAAGAAGCCACATCTTCGTATTCCGCAATACGCTGCTGCAATTCGTGAACAGAAGTATTATTAAGTGGATTTGTTTTATTCATTAGCAATGATAATCGTATTCAAATTTAAAATTTTTTTCCGATAAAAAATTTTTTCAATAAAAATAAATTAAGAACCATGAAAGACATAAAGCAAAAAAAATAAATATTAAAAGCAAGTCTTCAAAATACATGTATATAAAAAATCCTGCGAAAGCAGGAAATTTTATATACACTTTTATAAAGTAAACTATAGCACTACTGTTTTATTTCTTCTTTTACTTTTTCCATCATTTTGTTACCGGCATCTTTAATTTTATTACCGGCTTTTTTTAATTTGCTGGCAGCCGTATCGCCAATTACTTTTATAGTGCTGGCGGCACTGTCTTTCATCACTTTTAAATTTTTTGCTGCAGTATCTTTAAATGCTTCCAGTTTGCTTTCTGCAGAATCGCTGATGGCTTTTGCTTCATCAGCCATTGAAACAACAGTAGAATCTTTTTTTGTTTCTGTAGTTTTTTCAGCAGTGCCATTATCGCAGGCAGTAAGTACCACTGCAAGCGTAATAATTGTTAATAGTTTTTTCATCATTTTTTAAGTTTTATAATTCGAAACAAAAGTAAATATTTAAAAAAAACTAACGGTTATTTTTTTCTAAAGAATAGCCTTATAGGTACTCCGCTAAAGTTAAAATTCTCCCGTATTTGATTTTCTAAATAATTTTTATAAGGGGTTTTAATATCATCGGGATAGTTAGCAAAAAAAGCAAACGTAGGTGTATGTGTGGGCAACTGTGTAACATATTTTATTTTAATCAAATTCCCTCTTACTACCGGTGGGTGATAGCCTTCAATAGCCTTAAGCATTATGTCGTTTAATTTTTAAGTAGGCACTTTAAGCAGCCTGTTATCATACACTTCAAGTGCTGTTTCAATGCTTTTAAAAATACGTTGCTTTTCTGTTACCGAAATAAAAACAATGGGCACATCGGAAAATGGTGCAAATCTTTTTTTCAAATCTTTCTCAAAATCTTTAACAGTGTTTGTTTTTTTATCTTCTACCAAATCCCATTTATTTACCAGTACCACTACTCCCTTTCCTTTTTTAACCGCCATAGCAAATATAGAAAGATCCTGGGCTGTTAAACCTTTACCTGCATCCAGCATCAGCATACAAACATCCGCTTCGTCCAATGCTTTAATGGCACGTATCACTGAATAAAATTCCAGGTCTTCATGTACTTTTGTTTTTTTACGGATACCAGCAGTATCAATTAAAACAAATTCTTTATTAAATAAATTATAGTGGGTGTGAATGGTATCTCTTGTGGTACCTGCAATATCACTTACTATGGTACGCTCGGTACCAATCAATGCATTTAATAAAGAAGATTTACCCACATTAGGCTGACCAATAATTGCAATTTTAGGCAGACCATCATTCTCTGCTACCGCATCGTCTTCCGGTTTCATCAATGCAGTAATGGCATCCAGAATTTCACCTGTTCCACTGCCACTGATAGACGAAACAAAAAATATGTTTTCAAAACCGAGGCTGTAAAATTCGCTGGCTTCTAAAAGCCTTTCGTGGTTATCAACTTTATTCACCACTAAAAAAACCGGCTTGCTGCTTTTGCGTAAAATTTTTGCCATGCTTTCATCCAGATCAGTAATGCCTGTTGCAACATCTACCATTAAAATAATGGCGTTGGCCTCTTCCACTGCAATCATCACCTGCTTGCGAATTTCTTTTTCAAAAATATCATTGCTCTTGGGTACAAAACCGCCGGTATCTATTACATTAAATGTTTTGCCCGCCCATTCGGCTATGCCGTACTGCCTGTCTCTTGTTACGCCACTTATATCATCTACAATGGCCTTACGCTGCTCCAGCATACGGTTAAAAAATGTACTCTTGCCTACATTGGGCCTTCCTGTTATTGCTACTGTAAAACTCATAGTGCAGTTTGCGGTTGGCAGTTGGCAGTTGACAATTGGCACGCTGCTTTTAGCAGTTGGCAATCGGCAGTCCGCAAATGCTTCCTTTTTTTATTGAATTGATTATTATAAATATTTTTCCGGATGGCTTATTATATATCCCAACATTCTTCCAACTTCTGCACACCTTTCACTTAAATTTTTAAATTCGCTGTCACTAATGTATTTACAACTGGATGAAAACATCATCCATACTTCCGTTTCTGTATTTTCAGCATCGCAATCTGTAAGTTTACTTACAAAATGAGCAGGGTAATTTCTTCTTCTGTAAGCTTCACCCAAATTTGCACAAACTGATCTGGAACATCTCCTTATCTGATCCGTTAAAATATATTTTTCTTCTGATGGAAAAGATTTGCTGATTTCAAAAATATCCATAGCCAGTGAATAAGCTTTTTTAAAAACTTCCAAATCTTTATAGCATCCCATGTTATTCAGTTTACAGTTACCAGCTTGCACCCTGAAGATTCTGATTATTATATTATTTTGTTGATGTATCTTTAAAAGCTACACACTCTTGTAACCATTGCCCATTGCCCATTGCTAGTATCCGTACTCCTTCAACTGCATTTCATTATCCCTCCATTTAGGCCGCACTTTTACAAACAATTCTAAAAATACTTTACTGCCTAAAAATTCTTCAATATCTTTTCTGGCGTTGGTACCTAAT
>NZ_JANPCM010000737.1:0-3653 GCF_031430955.1 Ferruginibacter sp. | reverse complement strand
TTTTGCATGATGCAAAAAATGCAACCAGTGTTGTTAAGAAGAAAATTTGTTTTAGTATATTTTTCATTTTAAAAATTTTAGCAGTTAAAAATTAATAACCGGCATTTTGTGTTAAGTTAGGATTAGTTGTTCTGTTGGTAGTTGGTACCGGATAAATATTATACTTAGTGTCAACCCCTGTACCTGATGCTACACCACCTTTCCATGGCCAAACATAAGTAGAGGTGGTTAATAAACCATAACGTATTAAATCGGTACGGCGGTGGCCTTCCCAATATAATTCTCTTCCTCTTTCGTTTAATATATTTTGTAAACCTGTTGCTGCAGGTGTAAGGTCGGCAGCACTAAAAGCAGTTGCACCAGCCCTTACTCTTATAAGGTTTAAGTAGGTTAATGCTGTTGCAGCATCTCCACCTGTACCACCACGTAAAACTGCTTCGGCATAAATCAAATACATTTCAGATAAACGAAAAACAGGAAAGTCAACATCAGAAAATTCTTTTCTTGAATCCGAAACCGGGCCGCCATCGGCACGGATATTTTTGTATTTGTTTACATGCATCCCCTGATCGAAATTACTGATGTCGCTAATAGCAATTTGTGATGGACTGGTATTGTATTTTGATGTGGTAAACATGGCACGTTTATCGGTATTACCACTTAAATCTGTAAATAAATCGGCAAGGCCTTTTGTAGTTCGGTAACCATACCAACCTCCTCCAACACCATAATCGGCTGCGTCGTCCCCAGCTGCACAGTGTACAAAAAATGTAGTGTTGCCATAAGCCTGTGTACGCAAACCATCGCAATTAATGGCAAACATAAATTCATCTTTGGCTTTATCATTGTCTGCCATAAAAACTTTACGGTAATCAGGATATAAAGAGTAGCCACCGCCAATTACTTTTTTAGCATAAGTAATTGCTTCGGAGTATTTAGCTGTACCTGTGTAAACCTGTGCATTTAAATATAACCTGGCCAATAAAGCCCATGCTGCACCCTGGTCTACCCTGCCATATTCAATGGTTTTTACATTCGCTAATTGTGTTTCAACCGCTTTTAGTTCTGTTTCAATATAGCTAAATAATTCTGTACGGCTTTTTTCTCCTGGCTGAAAAGTACCAATTAAATCAGCCTCTGTAATAAAGGTAGATTTACCAAACAAATCCAGCATTACCCAGTAATTGAAAGCACGTAAAAACTTTGCTTCGGCATTCGACTTTTTAATTTCAGCAGCGTCTGCACCACTAATGTTACGCTCTGCAAGCTTTGCATCAGTAGATTCCCTGATATACTCATTTATCAGCGTAATGTTATAAATACATCTTGCGTATATCCCCTTTAAAAAAGGATCGTCAGCCGTCCATTTAAGGTTATGAAAATCTTTAATGGTTTGATCATTCCATGCAACCACTGCTTCATCGGTAGGCAGTTCCTGGCAGTTAAATAACATGCGGATAAAGGCAACTTGAGAACCTTCATCTAATCCTCCGCCAATATCGGGGTTACCCGCCGGACCGGAATTACCAGTTATAGAAAGTGTTCCATAAATTTTTGCCAATACACTTTTGTAACCCGCTGCTGTGGCATAAGCCTTTTCTGGAGTTAAATCATTAACCGGAAACAAATCCAGCTTTTTAGCACAAGAAGTTATTACAATAGCAATAACCGCTGACAGCATGATTTTATTTACAAATTTATTTTTCATATCATTCGTAGTTTATAAAATTAAAAATCGAGGCTTGCCCCTAATGAAAAAATACGTGGCCGTGGGTATATCGTATAATCCGTACCGCTACTGTTGGCATTCTCAGGATCTAAGCCAGAATAATTGGTGATGGTAAATACATTTTGCACACTACCATTTAACCTGAGCGATGCTTTATTTTTTAATACTTTACCAAGATTATACCCAAGGTTAATATTGTCTAATCTAAAAAAGGAGGCGTTTTCAATGTAATAGTCAGACAAATACTCGTTGGTGGTAGTACCACTGAAACGGGTATTGTAAAAATCCGGCACACCGTTTTGAATAAAGTTGATTGGATTTTTTAAAGCTCTTAAAACACCATTGTTGGAATTTAACTGGTTGTATAAATAGTTGCCGATTGCGCCGTGAGCGGCTAAACCAACATTCCATTTTTTATAACTTACCTGCGTATTTAAGCCAAATAAAATATCGGCAGCTGGCTTTTTATACAAATACCTGTCGGCACTGGTTATTTGCCCGTCTCTGTTTAAATCTTCAAACAGGTTTTCAATTGGTTTGCCGGTAGTTTTATCATACACCTGCTTGTACACATAAAATACATAAGGGGAGTAACCTACTTTAAATTTACCAATCGTGTTGGTTAAACCGCCTCCAATACCACTTACATCAATACCCTGAAAATTAGCATCCTGCTGTTTTAAAAGGTTGGTAATTTCAGATTGATTATAAGTTACGTTAAAACCAAAATTCCACGTAAGGTTTTTAGTTGCTATAGGAATAGTGTTGAGCGTAAATTCCACACCCTTGTTCTCCATATTACCAACATTGGTAAACAATTCAATATTAAAATTTGAACCCGGTGCAATAGGTACCACACTTAATAAGTCTTCCGTTTTTTTATGGTAAATATCTATTGAACCAGAAATGCGGTTGTTACTAAACCCAAAATCTAAACCCAAATTTGTAGTGGTAGTGGTTTCCCATTTTCTATTTAGGTCATACGCCGATGGACGCAAAAAACTATAAAAAGTATTGCCAAATTGATATTGGGCTGCTAGGTTACTTTGAGAATAATAAGGCAAATATGAATAATAATCATTAGCACCAAAATCTTGCTGCCCGGTTACCCCCCAGCTACCTCTTAATTTTAAATCGCTTACCAGGTTACTGTTCTTAAAAAATTCATCTTTCATTTTCCATGCTAATGCCACAGCAGGAAAATAACCCACCCTGTTATCTTTTGCAAATTTAGAACTGGCATCCCTGCGCAAAGAAGCGGTTAATAAATATTTGTTGGCTAAAGTAAAGTTTACTCTTCCAAGGTAAGACTCCATTCTGTATTGCGGCTTATCGGTTAAAAAAGTAGGTACGCTGCCAGCAATAGTGTCTTTTCTTGCCGGGTTTGCAGGATCTGCAATAGCCCTGTAACTAAACGAAGCAAAGTTTTTTACATTGGTATAAAAATCCTGGTAGCTATGGCCAACCAGCACATCTATTTTACTATTAATACTTTTTATTTCTTTGGCATAAAACAATTGCACATCTGCAAGGGTGTTTCTTTTTTGCTGCTCATAATAACTTTTTCTGCCGCCTGTTTTATAATTGGTTGCAGATGCAGAGTCTATGTTATCGTTACCCTTTCCCGAAGCATTATCCATACCCAAGTTAAGCAGCAAATGTAAATCGGGTAAGAAGTGCATTTTATAATCTAGCTGTATATTACCGATAACACGGTTTACAGTTGAAGTATTATCTCTCTGCTCTAACAAACCTAATGGGTTTCTTGTACTCAACTCAACAGGATTGCCCCCTTGCAACCATTCCCAATAGCCACCATTTTTACCCGTAGCATTATTAACTGGTTGTGTAGGATCAAATGTAACTGCCGCACCAATGGCACCTTCATTAGCAAATACATTATTTGTGCGGCTATATTTAAAAG
>NZ_JANPCM010000736.1:0-1847 GCF_031430955.1 Ferruginibacter sp. | reverse complement strand
CCGTCACCTCCACCACCGCATCCAAATTTATCCTTCCATAAATGTGCGGAAACTCTTCATTAACTGAAGGTGCCAACTCAAAAATATGTACGGATTCTAATTTGCCTTCGTCAATATGTAAAATTAAAAGATCGGTTTGGTTGGCATAATATCTTTCAATTACACCCTGTACCTGTTCTCTTTTACTGGCATGTATAAAACCTTCGGTTAGTAAAGATGGGGCTTCGTAAAAGCCCTGCGCTAAAGCTTTTTGCCAATCGGGTAATGTAACTACGTGGTAAATCATGGTTCTAATAAATTGGCGAGTAAAAGCAGTTCGTCCATTTTATAATGGTTGCGTTCGTTATCAAAACATTTACTCAATTCTTCCAGCAAAAATTGTATAATTTTTTTATTATTTAACTGCCGGAAATAAGAAGCGGTAGGCGGAACAGATATGCGTTTAAAATAACTCTCTACATCTTTATGGCTGTAAATTTGCCCGTTAAGCGGATCAATGTAAAATTTTATTTTTTCGGAGGCATGCCCAACAGGGTTCAATAAATCATGCTGCAGATCTACATAAGCCAAAATAAATTGGCGGGGAATATTGATGGCCCTGATGGGCACATCTAATAATTCGCACAACACTAAATAAATAATGCCATTGTTTACCGCATTTCCTTTTTTACTTTCTAAGGCTTTATTAATTAAATAATCATCGGGGTTGTTGTAAGCAAACTCAACACCTTTTTGTTTGTAATAATTATAGATAATACTGGTGATAACATTTACCTGTTCTAAAGGGGTAAGATAACTGTTGAGCTCCAGCCAGATATTACGTTTTAATTTTTCAATTTCCTGCAACACAGTATTTTTCTGCAGCTCGGGGTAATGGTATCTGGCAACTAATAAAGCACCTTCTAACAAATCGGCATCGCCTGCGGCCCATGCAGTAAAGTCGTTGGTTAAATCCCTGAAGTGTAAACGGTGTATCAGCAGTTCAATTTTTTCCTGCAGATCTTCACTGGTGGTATTTTCCCAAAGGTTTTCCAGGTTGGGTATAATGGCTTTGCCAAACGAAATAATTTTTTCGCTTACGGTATTGTACACATATTCATCCGGATCATCAATCAGGTGCAGCAGTGCTGATATTTCTTTATTTTCTTTCATTAATAATTAAATGTAGAAAATTGACTCTTAATAAAGAAGTTAAAATTTTCCACAGTGGTGGTTAACTTTTTATACACTTTGTTTATGGCACACCTACTAACAGCATTTCATGTAAGCGGTTTCTTAAAACAGTAATATCATCTTACATAATAAACGCACTGTAATTACAAAAATTATATAACTATTTATGGAAATTGTATATAGTAATTTTTATACGGCAAAGCTATTTTGTTATTACTGTTGAAGTGAAATAAGAAGAAGTTTTAATTTCGGAAGTAACATTTATTCCACCAGTCAACATTAAAAACATACTGTCAGCCTGAGCTTGTCGAAGGCGGGTTGACTCTTGTACCGGTTTCGACAAGCTCAACCTGACATTTTTTTAATCGAACAGATTCAAATGTCTAATTAATTACTCATCATCTTCTCCAAAATAAAAATTCCCCCCGAAGAATCGGCGGGAATTTCTTTAACCCTTAAAACAACCAACATGAAATGTTGATTAATTATAAAGGCTTATTTACGATGTTTTATAAAGTATGGTTTTATTGGTCTTAATATTTCACAAATAGTTTTGATATAAACTTAAAGTTTTATACCAAAGCCAAATCCAATACCTGCTGCATGGTTTTTACATAATGGAATTTAATACCTTTTATATACTGGTTGTTTATTTCCTCCACATCTTTTTCGTT
>NZ_JANPCM010000735.1:0-4080 GCF_031430955.1 Ferruginibacter sp. | reverse complement strand
GGTAAACATACCATTCCCCATCTGCTTCCTGCCGGGTATCGATAGCCAACACAACACACTGGCTGCCAAAGTCTTTTTCCAGTTCCTGTAATAAGGCCGGCCTTTTAAATGCTGCAGTATTAACAGAGATTTTATCTGCACCATTTTGTAATAAAACCCGAACATCTTCAACACTACTGATACCACCACCTACAGTAAAAGGAATATTTATTTCGTGGCTGATTCTGTTAACCAGTTCACTCAGTGTTCTGCGTTTTTCTACAGTTGCCGTAATGTCTAAAAAAACTAATTCATCTGCTCCCTGTTCGCTGTAAATTATGGCCAGCTCTACCGGGTCGCCTGCATCACGAATACTTTCAAAATTTATTCCTTTAACGGTTCTGCCATCTTTTATGTCGAGGCAGGGGATGATACGACGAGTGAGCATAATGGATAATTGATTAATGGATAAGGGATAATTCATTTAGGGTCACCAGTCCTTCGTAAATGGCTTTACCAATTATTGCGCCGCTGCATCCAATTGCTTTTAATTGTTTTACATCTTCAATATTACTTACACCGCCACTTGCAATTAAATTTATTTCAGGATGCTGCAACATAATTTTTTTATACAATTCAATCGAAGGGCCTTGCATCACCCCATCTTTTGAAATATCTGTACAAAAAATATTATTAGCACCCAGCGCTATCATCTTACCAATAAAATTAAAAATATTTATGCCGCCATCTTCTAACCAACCGCTTATTTTAATTTTCTCTTCCAGCACATCGGCACCAATTAAAAATTTCTCCTCGCCAAATTCCATCAACCATTCTTCCAACACTTCAGGATGTTTTACTGCAAGACTGCCAATGGTAACCATGGCTGCACCGGCATTAAAAATATTTCCAACATCAGTTATGTTTTTTACTCCTCCGCCAAAATCAATTATTAAATCCGTTGCAGCAGCAATATCTTCCAGCACTTTTAAATTAATAATTTTTCCAGCTTTAGCGCCATCTAAATCTACAATATGCAATCTTTTAATTCCAGCATCTGCAAATTGCTTTGCTACCTCAACAGGATTTTTGTTGTAAATTTTTTGCTGTGCATAATCGCCTTTTGTAAGGCGTACACATTTGCCTTCTATGATGTCTATGGCTGGGATAATGATCATGGCAGTTGTATAAAGTTTTGTAAAATTATTTCCCCTACTTTTCCTGATTTTTCAGGATGAAATTGCACCGCATAAAAATTATTTTTTTGCAATGCGGCACTGTAAGGTAAAGTATAATCTGTTTTTGCAGTGGTTTCATTATTTATTGCTGCATAATAACTGTGTACTGTATAAACAAATTCATTTTCTTTAATTCCATCAAACAAAACAGATTTATAATCGTAAATATTATTCCACCCAATTTGAGGAATTTTAAGTCCCCTCCCATGAACTACGTTCCTTCCCTTAGCAGGGAACCCCGAAAGGGGAGGAGAAAATACAGATTCGAATAATTTTACTTCCGTATCAAATATGCCCATACATTTTGTATCGCCTTCTTCGGAATGATTACATAATAATTGCAGTCCCAAACAAATTCCTAAAACGGGTTGTTGCAAAGAAATAATTACTTTATCCAATCCTCTTTCTTTTAAATATTGCATAGCCGCATTTGCATGCCCCACACCTGGAAAAATAACTTTTGATGCATTTCGAATGATTGTTTCATCATCAGTTACTACAGATTCAACTCCTAACCTTTGCAAAGCATATTGCACACTTTGTACATTGCCGGCATTGTATTTTATGATGGCGATGCTCCTGTCTCCGCCAGCTGGCGGAGAACTAAGATTGTTACTTTCAATGTTATCTGATTTTTCTTTTATGCTCATTGGTTAATAAAAAATATACAAATTTTTAAAATCTTCAAAGTCCCCTAGGAAATTTAGGGGCTCTGCTTTTACAACATCCCCTTTGTACTCGGCAACGCATTATTATTCACATCTCTCTTCGCTGCCATCTTTACTGCTTTTGCAAATGCTTTAAAAATAGATTCTATTTTATGATGCTCATTCTCTCCCTCAGCTTTAATATTCAAATTACTTTTTGATGCATCGCTGAAAGATTTAAAAAAATGAAAAAACATTTCTGTGGGCATCTCTCCTATTTTTTCTCTTTTAAATTCAGCATCCCAAACAATCCAGTTTCTTCCGCCAAAATCTATGGCTACTTGTGCCAAACAATCATCCATCGGCAATAAAAAACCATACCGTTCAATGCCTCTTTTATCTCCCAATGCTTTTGCTATCGCTTCTCCCAATGCAATGCCGGTATCTTCAATACTGTGGTGTTCATCAATATGCAAATCACCTTTGCATTCAATAGTTAAATCAATATTGCCATGCCTTGCAATCTGCTCCAGCATGTGGTTAAAAAAAGGGATACCTGTTTCAATTTGCGATTGCCCTGTACCATCTAAATTTACTTCAACCCTAATTTTTGTTTCGTTGGTATTTCGTTGATGAATAATTTTTCGTGGTGGCAATTTTAGATAATTATAAATGTCTGCCCAATGCGGCGTTTCCAAAACAATCACTTCCTTTTTCAATTCATTGATAGTATCTTTTATTTCAGATGCTCCAAGACTTGAATCAATATTTAACCAAAAACCTTTGCAGCCTAAGTTTTTTGCAAGTTGCATATCAGTAATTCTGTCGCCAATTACAAAAGAATTTGCAATATCGAAGGCAGGGTTATTCAAATATTTGGTTAACATGCCGGTAGCAGGTTTCCTTGTCGGCGAATTATCTTTTGCAAATGTTTTATCTATAAACACTTCAGTGAAATGAATGGCCTCATTTTCTAAACTCGTCATTACCAAATTATGCACGGGCCAAAATGTATCTTCCGGAAAAATTGTTGTACCCAAGCCATCCTGATTGGTAACCATTACCAATTCGTAATCAAGCTCAGCAGCAATCTTTCTCATGTATAAAAACATGTCAGGATAAAACTCCAGCTTACTAAAAGAATCCAATTGGTAAGTTGGCGGCGCTTCTTTTATTAATGTGCCGTCTCTGTCAATAAATAACATTTTTTTCACCCTATATAATTTTTTAAAGTTGATATTAAATTTTTATTTTCTTGCGGTGTGCCAATTGTGATACGTAAGCAATTATTGCAAAGTACTTCGTTAGTTCTGTTACGAACCACTATTTCGTTTGCTGCAAGATAATTATACAATGCATCAGCATCATCTACTTTTACTAAAATAAAATTGGCATCTGTAGGATAAACTTTTTTTACGAAGTGTAATCTTACTAATGCTGCTGCCAATTCTTCCTTTTGATGTACTACTTCTTTTATCCATTTATTCACCATTACAGTTTCCTGTAAAGCGTCCATTGCAATTTGCTGTGATGCTTCATTAATATTATACGGAGGTTTTACTTTGTTAAAAAAATCAATGATATCCATTGATGCAAAACAAAGCCCTAACCGCAATGCCGCTAAACCCCATGCTTTCGACAAAGTTTGCATTACAATTAAGTTAGGATATTCTGTAAGCTCCTGTATAAATGTTTTTTGTTTGCTGAAATTAATGTAAGCTTCGTCAATAATTACGATGCCCGGAAAATTATTCAATACTATTTCCACATCAGTCCGGTTCATATTATTACCCGTAGGATTATTGGGCGAACAGATAAATAATAATTTGGTATTACTGTCTGTTGCATTCAAAATACCTTCCACATCCAGTTCAAAATTATTGGTAAGATTTACTTTTCTAATTTCAACATCGTTAATATTGCCGCTCACCTGGTACATGCCGTAAGTAGGCGGACAAATAATTACATTATCTTTTTTCGGTTCACAAAAAATACGATAAGCCAAGTCAATTACTTCATCGCTGCCATTACCAATAAAAATATTTTCTGCCGGCACACCTTTTATTTTTGCCAACTGAAATTTTAATTGCCATTGCAAAGGATCGGGATAACGATTATAATTTTCTGCTACCGGTGAGCCGTAGGCATTTTCATTTGCATCCAAAAATACTGAGGCCTTACCTGTAAATTCATGACGGGCCGAAGAATAAGGTTTT
>NZ_JANPCM010000734.1:0-1985 GCF_031430955.1 Ferruginibacter sp. | reverse complement strand
AATGCTTACCGTAAACAACCGATTATTTTTGTGGTGGAAGGAGATAAAAAATCTGTAACAGCAACGTTTTAAAACTTTCCAAAACCTCACAGGTTTTAAAAACTTGTGAGGTTTAACAAAAGCAATCAATACACAATCTCCTCTCCATCCACCCTAATCACCAATTCCTTTTTATCACTCTCTTCTACCCTGCCAATAATTTGTGCGGCAATACCAAATTTATTGGCTTCGGCAATCATAGTTTCCGCATCATTGGCATTACAATAAATTTCTAAGCGGCAACCCATGTTAAACACTTCATACATTTCACGGTTGTTGCTGCCGCTGTTCTTTTTAATGATGTTAAAAATTTCAGGCGCTTCAAATAGATTATCTTTTATAATTTTTAGGTGTCGTGACGGTTTAGAACCGTCTGACACCTGAGATGGCAAATACTTCATACACTTCGTTTGTCCGCCTCCGCTACAATGGATGAGCCCATGAATTTTTTCAAAATGATTTTGCAACAATGATTTTAATACAGGAGCATAAGTTCTGGTAGGGCTTAAAATAAGTTGGCCAACTGTTGCCGTGGGTGAAATACTGTCCGTTAACTTTTGCTTTCCAATATACACCACATCCTCATCAAGATTATTATCAAAACTTTCTTTATAATTCTTTGCATAAAAATTACTCAGCACATCGTGCCTTGCACTGGTAAGGCCGTTGCTGCCAATGCCGCTGTTGTATGCAGTTTCGTAAGTGGCCTGTCCGTAACTGGCAAAACCAACAATTACATCGCCTGCTTTTATTTTATCATTGCTTATAATTTTATCTTTAGGCCAGCGGCAGGTCATGGTGCCGTTAACCGCAATGGTACGCACCACATCACCCACATCAGCGGTTTCGCCGCCGAGGTAATGAATGTTTACACCAAATGTTTTTAAAGTATCAAATAATTCCTGGCTGCCGGTAATAATTTGTTCCAGCACAGCGCCGGGTATTAGATTTTTATTTCTGTCGATGGTAGAATTAAAAACAATATTATCATAAATGCCTACGCACAACAGATCGTCCAGGTTCATTACAATCGCATCCTGTGCAATACCTTTCCATATGGAAATATCACCCGTTTCTTTCCAATACAAATACGCTAAAATACTTTTGGTACCAGCACCATCGGCATGCATAATATTTACAAAAGCATCGTCGCCGCCTAAAAAATCGGGGTACACTTTACAAAACGCATGGGGAAATAAACCCTGGTCGAGGTTTTTTACTGCTGCATGAACTTCTTCTTTTTGGGCAGAAACACCTCTTTTGGAATATAAAGACATTAATGAGTTATGAGTTATGAGTTATGAATCTTTACAAGATCCCTGGCTTTTTTTAAATATCGGCAAATTTACAATTCAATATAGATTATCCATTATAAAATTATCAGTTAGATTTGCACCAATTTTACAATGAAAGTACATTACTCCACAGACCAGCTGCCTGCATTTAAAAATGCGGTCATCACCATCGGCACTTTCGATGGGGTACACAGCGGCCACCAGCAAATTATTAATACGCTTAAAGCTGCGGCAGCCGAAGCCGGCGGCGAATCTGTTATTATCACTTTTCACCCACATCCTCGGAAAATTGTGAGTAGTGTTGTTACAGGTATTAGGCTATTAAATACGCTAACCGAACGTATTGAATTATTGGCAAAAACTGGGGTTAATCATTTAGTAGTAGTGCCTTTTACCGACTATTTTGCTAACCAAATTGCAGAAGAATACATAAAAGATTTTTTGGTAGAAAAATTTAAACCTCATACCATAATTATTGGCTACGATCATAGATTTGGAAAAGAAAGAACAGGTGATTTTATGTTAATGGAACAAAAAGCCATTGAATACAATTATTATTTAAAAGAAATACCTGAGCATTTACTAGATGCTGTAAAAGTTAGCAGTACCAATATACGTAATGCCATTTTACATGGGCAAATTGAAGAGGCA
>NZ_JANPCM010000733.1:0-6264 GCF_031430955.1 Ferruginibacter sp. | reverse complement strand
CCACGAAGTAAATAATAAAAACCTGCAAGATGATATTTCATATTTTAATGTAGCTGAAAGAACATACACAAAAAAACAAACGCCGGAAGAAATAAGTTTTATTAAATTTCTTTTACCGCACAGAGCAAAATTTGTTCCGGGTAAATAAAAAATCGTTCGCTTTAATGCTAAGTATCCCATATAACAAACCATACATAACCGGTAACGAATTTCAATATATTGAAAGTGCCATTGCAAACCGCCACCTTTCAGGCAATGGCAAATACACCAATCTTTGTCAGCAGTTTTTTAAAGAAAAATATGGCTTTAAAAAATGCCTGCTTACCACATCATGCACCGATGCACTGGAAATGTGTGCCATACTTTTAAATATACAATCCGGCGATGAAGTAATAATGCCATCTTTTACTTTTGTTTCTACAGCCAATGCATTTATTTTAAGAGGAGCTAAAATTGTTTTAGCGGATACAAATTCAGATAACCCAAATATTGATGAGAATAGTTTAGAAAAACTAATTACAAGAAATACTAAAGCAATTGTGGTGGTACACTATGCTGGTATAGCATGCAATATGGATTCAATAATGGCCATTGCCAGTAAACATAATGTATTTGTGGTGGAGGATGCAGCACAGGCAGTAGATAGTTTTTTTTTAAATAACGATAATGAAAAGCAACCACTTGGCAGTATCGGGCATTTGGCCGCATTCTCTTTTCACGAATCAAAAAATATACAATGCGGAGAAGGCGGGATGCTGGTAGTTAACGACAAAAGATTTATTGAACGAGCAGAAATAATTTGGGAAAAAGGAACCAACAGGGCTGCATTTTTCAGGGGAGAAGTAGATAAATATAATTGGGTAGATGTAGGATCTTCTTTTCTGCCATCTGAAATAACTGCAGCTTTTTTATATGCACAGTTGCAGGCTCTGGATGAGATACAGAAAATCCGTAAGGAAAAATGGCAGTTGTATTATGACGGATTATTGCCATTGCAGGAAAAACAAAAATTAATGCTGCCCTATGTTCCTCCATACTCAACCAACAATGCTCATATATTTTATGTAGTATGTAAAAATTTGCAACAGAGGGATGAGTTGATTTTCTTTTTAAAAGAAAAAGGAATTCAGTCAATGTTTCATTATCCGGGATTGCATTTAAGCCCTTTTTATTTAAGCAGTCATAGTAAAGCAGAAGTATTGGTAAACACAGAAAAATTTTCTGATTGTTTATTACGACTGCCATTGTATGTTGAATTGGAAAAAGAAAAAATAAATTTTATTATCAGTTTAATTGAGGAATTTTTCCAGTAAAAATGGGTTAATGAAAAATAATTCTGTTATAAACCGCTGGTATTTTCATTTAATTATTTTAGTTACAGCAGGTGCGGCTATTTTTTTAGCAGTAAAAAATTTATTCTTTTTTGACGAAGATATATTTGTTGCCGGCACTAATAGTTTTATGCAGGATGTATGGCAACGGTCATTTATTGTTAAACTTACTTTTATTGCAGATAGTTTTATTAGTGGTAAAAATGCCGCAGGTTATCATTACACCAATCTTGTTTTGCATCTTGTAAATGCTTCGCTTGCTTTGTTAGTTATTAAAGAGTTACTTAAATTGTTGGTAAATTATTTAAATCAGTTTCAGTTAACCATTATTCCTTTTATCTTTCTTATACTTTTTTTAATCACACCAGTTCACAGCGAACCGCTTGCTTACATTTTGGCAAGGGGTGGTACAGTTGTTAGTTTAATTTGCCTTATATCAATTTTACTTTTTTTAAAAGCTGCACAAAAAAATAAAATATTTATTTTTTTAAGTTTGTTAAGTTTTTTACTGGCGCTGTTTTCTTACGAAATAAGCTGGATGCTCCCTTTCATAATTTTAAGTATAATTATTTTTACGGTTTATTTAAAAGGAGAATCTGTAAAAAATAAAATATGGTTAGTTGTTCCTTATTTTTTAGTATTCGCCGCCTGGTTCCTTATTAAAATTGTTATCATCAATAAAATGGTGGTATCAGATTATAAAGATGATGAGCTGTTTAGTATAAGTTTTACGGCATTAGTTAAAAAAAGTACCATTCTGTTCCTGCGCAATTTTATTCCCCCATTTAAAAATACCGTTGTGTTTGCAGCAGCAGGTATTGGATTTGTTATTTTTCTTTTTTCTGGTTTAGTTATTGTATTTAAACAGCACAGGAAAATATTTTATTTTTTAGTATTGTTACTAGTTAATACTTTTTTTGGTTTTGCTGCAGCAGTGGTATTTGGTATAGATTCTCATGACTCAGAATCAGAAAGGTATATTTATTTTTCGTCCGTTTTTGCACTCATGTCGCTAGCTGTTTTATTAGTGATGCTGATCAAAAATAAATTTATCCTTCTAACAGCGGTTGGTATGTTATGCAGCTTTTATGCATGTTCTCTTTTTAAAACTATAAATTATTATAAAGCTGCAGGCAACTTTTCAAAAAAATATTTACAAACAATTGATAAAAAAATTAAAACCGGCGATACTCTTTTATTTGTAAATATGCCATCGCAATTTAATGGAGCGCTTATGTTCAGGGCAAAAAGCAGGATGGCGGGTAATAGTAACGATAAGGTTAGTGTTATGCAGGAATATTTAAGCTGTCTCTATGCTAAAAATATATACTGCATTACGCTTTCTGCTAAAGAATTAACCAGCGTTCCAAAAAATTTAATATTGTATGAAAAGCCTGTAGATAATGTTGCAATCTATTTTCCCCGGGTAAAATTCAACAAAGCAAATTTTGAAATTAGTGCAGAAGAAAATAATAAATATTCTTTTAAAGAAAATAACACTGTTGTAATTGCATTAAAAGATAGTGCAGTATATATTTTTAGATAACTGCTTTTTGCTGCAGCATCCGCTGCACATATTTTCCCAGCATATCAAATTCAATATTAACCCCATCACCTTTTTTTAATACATTAATATTGGTATGCTTATAAGTATATGGAATTACTGCCACACTAAAACTATTAATACCCACATTAAAAAGGGTGAGGCTGATGCCATTTAAAGTAATAGAGCCTTTTTCTATAATTAATGCACTAAATTTTTCCGGAAAAGTAAAACTGTATTCCCAGCTGCCATCTTTTTCAATAACTGCAATGCATTCAGCCGTCACATCCACATGGCCCTGTACAATGTGACCATCTAAGCGGCCATTCAATTGCATGCATCTTTCTAAGTTTACAATTGAACCCAGCTGCCAGGTGCCTAAATTGGTTTTTAAAAGGGTTTCTTCTATAGCAGTAACACGGTGCATACCGTTTTTAATTTCCTCTACGGTTAAGCAAACACCATTGTGGCTGAGGCTTTGGTCAATTTTTAATTCGCCTGATAAGGGAGAAGTTATCCAAAATGTTTTATTGGTGCCGTTACTTTGTAGCTCCTTTATAACTCCGGTATTTTCAATTATTCCTGTAAACATGCCCCAAATTTCGGAATTTGTTACAATCTTTCCATTTTTTAAATAATTCTGTTATCTTTGCGCCCTTGCTTTATTAAAAGCAGTATTTAAATCACCTAAAGGAGGTATATATTATATGTTAATTATTGATTCAAAAGATTGCGAAAACATCGACAAAGCGCTTAAGAAGTACAAAAAGAAATTTGAAAAAAGTAAAATTTTATTACAGTTAAGAGACAGGCAGGCTTTTACCAAGCCATCTGTTCGCCGTCGTAAAGAGGTTTTAAAGGCAATTTACAAAGATCAGGTTACTGCAGGTAAATTCGATTAAGAACATTCAGCGTAAATATATTCAACTGATATCCGGTTATTGTAACTTCGGGTATCAGTTTTTTTATGCCCACAACTATCCCCAAAGCGTTACAACATTTTGCAGAGTATCTTAAGTTTCAAAAAAGGTATTCGCAACACACTATCATATCTTACCAAACCGACCTGGTTGCTTTTTTTGATTTTATTGAGCTCACGTTTGGCAACACAGCTTTGCCTGATATAAAAGCAACATTTATCCGTACCTGGCTGGCTAAATTAAAAGAGGAGGGAATGGAAGCAAAATCCATCAACCGTAAAATATCCACACTAAAATCTTTTTTCAAGTACCAGTTAAAAGAAGAGAGTATAACTGTTAGCCCCATGGGTACTATTGTTTCTCTAAAGCTTAATAAAAGATTGCCTCAATTTGTAGAGAAGGAAGATATCAATACATTGTTTTCTTATGTAGAGTTTCCTGATGACTGGCAGGGAAAAACAGACAGGATTTTACTGCAGTTATTATACAACACCGGCATACGGCAGGCCGAGCTGGTTTCATTAAAAGAAAGCCAGGTTGATGCTTACAAAAACTCAATAAAGGTATTAGGCAAGGGCAATAAAGAAAGGATAATTCCGGTAAGCAATGAGTTAATGGGCTTCTTAAAAGATTATGTTGCTGAAAAGAGAAAGACCTTTGAAAAATATGATGCAGATATATTGCTGATAAATGAAAAAGGCAAAAAACTATATCCAAAGTATGTGTACAATGCGGTAAAAAAATACCTGAGTAAAATTACAACAATAAGTAAAAAAAGCCCCCATGTGCTGCGCCATACATTTGCCACTCATTTAATGAATAATGGAGCCGATTTAAATGCAGTAAAAGAATTGCTGGGCCACAGCAGCCTTGCAGCTACACAAATTTATACACATAACTCTATAGAAAAGTTAAAAGACATTCATAAAAAAGCGCACCCAAAGGCATAGCATTTTGTATATATGTTACAGTTTTCAAAACATTAAAAAATTTATAAGCCATCCATAAAATTTTATTTTGTAAAGAACGTTTCAAATGGTAACTTTAATAAGCAAAAGAAAAACCCCTGATAACCTCAAAAGATTGCCTATGTATTAAGTGTACCTAAACAAGTTCTTTCACATAATTTTTCACAGATTAAAATCAGAAGTATGAACGTAAACATTCAAACTGTGCATTTTGACGCAGACTCCAAGCTGGTATCTTACATCGAAAAAAAGGTTACTAAATTAACCCAGTTTCACGATAGAATTACCAAAGTAGATGTGTATTTAAAATTAGATAACGTAGTGCACAACATTAAAGACAAGATAGCAGAAATTAAAGTTCACATTCCACGTTGTGAATTTTTTGTAAAACAATCATCTAAATCATTTGAAGAAAGTTTTGACACCGCATTAGATTCAGTAATCACTCAAATAAAAAGAAAAAAAGATAAACAGGCAGCATAAAAAAACATCATCAAAATAACCACATCCCGCCACACGGCGGGATTTTTTGTTTTAGTTTATCAACATTTTGTAAATCAGTACTAAAAAATTCCTTTTCAAACTTTTTGTATTAACCATTTTCTCTTACCTTTGCCTTCCGAAAAAAATAGGGCTGCTTTAGTGTGGACTAAATTCTGGAAAAAATTCTTGTAATAAGCCGAAGTAGCTCAGTTGGTAGAGCAGCTGATTTGTAATCAGCAGGTCGGGGGTTCGACTCCCTTCTTCGGCTCTGATTAGTTGATTTGTTTATTAGTTGAATAGTTGATTGGAGAATATTGACCTAATAAACAAATTAACCAATTAACTAGAAAGGGCAGATGGCCGAGTGGTTAAAGGCGACAGACTGTAAATCTGTTCTCTCCGGAGTACGTAGGTTCGAAACCTACTCTGCCCACAATGCAAACAAGCAATTGGCAATATGCAAATTGTTTATTGCAATAGTTCTTTGTTTTAAATATGGTAATTGCTTATTGCAAATTGCCTGTTGATTACCAGCGGAAGTAGCTCATTTGGTAGAGCGGTAGCCTTCCAAGCTTCAGGTGGCCGGTTCGAGCCCGGTCTTCCGCTCTTTTGAGTTGATAGAAGTTAGATGATAGTTGTTAGCTATGGCCTGTCATCTAACACCCATCAACTGTCAACTCCTAAGCAAGCCGTCGTAGCTCAGGGGTAGAGCACTTCCTTGGTAGGGAAGGGGTCGTGAGTTCGATTCTCACTGATGGCTCTAAATAAATATAATGTCCTCAATACCCTTTAGGGAATGGGGGTAAAATAAAAAGTCCACGGTTTACAGACTTTAAATGAAAACCAATTTTCAAAACAAATATTAAAATTTAAACAATGGCAAAAGAATCTTTCAAAAGGGATAAACCCCATTTAAACGTTGGTACTATTGGTCACGTGGATCACGGTAAAACAACACTTACAGCCGCTATAACCGATGTTTTGTCAAAAAGAGGTTTAGCGGAGAAAAAAAATTACGA
>NZ_JANPCM010000732.1:0-7858 GCF_031430955.1 Ferruginibacter sp. | reverse complement strand
TTAAAGAAATTTCATCGGGGGTACCAATATTTACCGGCTGTGCATAATCACTCATTAATAATTTATAAATGCCTTCAACCAGATCATCTACATAACAAAAACTTCTTGTCTGGCTGCCATCGCCAAATACAGTTAAATCTTCGCCACGTAAAGCTTGCCCAATAAATGCAGGTAATGCCCTGCCATCATTTAACCTCATGCGTGGGCCGTAGGTGTTGAATATTCTTATGATCCTTGTTTCTACATTATGAAAAGTATGGTAGGCCATGGTTATCGCTTCCTGAAAACGTTTGGCTTCGTCGTACACACCACGTGGTCCAACCGGATTTACATTACCCCAATACGCTTCAGTTTGAGGATGTACTAACGGGTCACCATAAACTTCGCTGGTACTTGCTACCAATATTCTTGCATTTTTTGCCAATGCCAATCCTAAACAATTATGTGTACCTAAAGAACCAACTTTTAAAGTTTGAATAGGGATTTTTAAATAATCTATCGGGCTTGCAGGAGATGCAAAGTGTAAAATATAATCCAGCTTACCAGTTACATGAATAAATTTAGAAACATCGTGATGATAAAATTCAAACTCTTTTAATTTAAAAAGGTGTTCAATATTTTTAAGGTCACCGGTAATTAAATTATCCATACCAATAACATGGTATCCTTCTTTAATAAATCTGTCGCAAAGATGGCTTCCTAAAAAACCTGCTGCGCCTGTTATTAAAACTCTTTTGTTCGCCACTGGTATATTTTATTTATGATAATAAAAATTGCAAGAATTACTTAACTGTCCTTCTCCCCACACTTACATAATAAAATCCCATATCTTCCATAAATTTCAAATCAAATAAATTTCTGCCGTCAAAAATTACTTTATTTTTTAAAAGCGAAATTATTTTTTCAAAATCAGGTGTTCTGAATTCACTCCATTCTGTTGCAATTACTAAAACATCGGCATCTGTAAGTGCATCGTATTGCCTTTCAGAAAAAATTATAGTATCGCCTAAAATTGCTTTCACATTATTCATTGCTTCGGGGTCGTATGCATTTACTTCGGCACCTTCTTTTAAAAGTTCTTCTATAATATACAGGGCCGGCGCTTCTCTTATATCATCGGTGTTGGGTTTAAATGCCAAACCCCATAAGGCAATTTTTTTTCCTTTTAAATTATTATTAAAGTAGGCTTTTATTTTTGGCAGTAAATGCAGTTTTTGTTTTTCATTTACATCCATCACCGCATTCAATATTTTAAAATCGTAATCAATTTCATTTGCTGATTGAACCAAAGCCTGCACATCTTTGGGAAAACAACTGCCGCCATAACCAATACCGGGGAATAAAAAACGTTTCCCAATTCTTTCATCGCTGCCCATGCCTTTACGTACCATATCTACGTCTGCACCCATTCGTTCGCAAAGCTGTGCAATTTCATTCATAAAAGTTATTTTAGTTGCCAAAAAAGAGTTAGCTGCATATTTGGTAAGCTCTGCACTTTTTTCATCCATAAAAATTATGGGGTTGCCCTGGCGTACAAACGGAGCATACAGATCAAGCAATATTTTTTTTGCTTTTTCACTTCCGGTACCAATAACCACACGGTCAGGTTTCATAAAATCATCCACTGCCACACCCTCTCTTAAAAATTCAGGATTAGAAACGACTGCAAAAGAAGCCCCCTCCAAACCTCCCCCCGGAGGGGAGGCCTCTGCGGCACTTTTTAAAATGGTGTCTCTTACTTTATCTGCTGTGCCAACCGGTACTGTACTTTTATCAATAATTATTTTATAATCACCTGGGTTAATTAATTTACCCAAATGGTTTGCTACACCTAAAATATATTTTAAATCGGCGCTGCCATTTTCGCCGGGTGGGGTGGGTAATGCTAAAAAAATCACTTTAGCATCTTTTACTGCATCCTCAAGGGAAGTTGTGAAATGTAACCGGCCTTCTTTTTGATTGCGTAAAAATAATTTTTCTAAACCCGGTTCATAAATAGTTATTTGTCCGGCCGATAATTTATCAACTTTTGCTTTATCAATATCAACACAAATTACATGGTTACCAGTTTCAGCAAAGCATGTGCCTGTTACTAAACCAACATATCCCGTGCCTACAACTGCTATCTTCATACCCCTATCCCCTAAAGGGGGATCAGCTTTTTTAAATTTGAATAAATATTATTTTTCTGTAAATTCTAAAACTTTTTTTACAATAAAACTTTGCTGTTCTTCATCCAGCTCGGTATGTATGGGCAGGCTTATTACTCTTTCAGTAAGCCAGTCTGTTATGGGTAAAATAAAATTACTTCCGCCAAAAGCATCAAACATTTTTTGGCGGTGTGCAGGTACAGGATAATAGATCATCGCTGGTACGCCGTTATCGGCAAGGTATTGGTGCAATGCATTCCTGTCAACATCTTCAACTAACAAAGTGTATTGATGAAATACGTGTTTATTATTGGTATCTCTAAAAGGTACAGTTATCTTTTTATTATTTGCAAAAGCTTTGTCATAAAAATCTGCAGCTTTTCTTCTGGCATCAATATATTCATCTAAATGGTTCAGCTTAATATTTAATATTGCGGCTTGTACAGCATCCAACCGGGAGTTGCAACCCACCACATCATGATAGTACCGTTTGCTTTGTCCGTGTGAGGCTATCATTTTTAATTTTGCAGCCAGCTCATCATTATCCGTAAACATTGCGCCACCATCTCCATAAGCCCCCAGGTTTTTACTGGGGTAAAAAGATGTACACCCAATATGACCAATGCTGCCGGTTTTTTTAAATGTGCCATCATTAAAAATATAATCGTTACCAATTCCCTGGGCATTATCTTCAATCACAAACAAATTATGGGCATCTGCAATTTTCATTATCGCTTCCATATTGGCAGCATGGCCGTACAAATGCACGGGAACAATTGCTTTTGTTTTTGATGTAATGGCTTTTTCAACAGCAGCAGGGTCAATACAAAATGTTTTAGCATCTACTTCAACAAAAATGGGTTTTATATTTAGTAATGCGGCAACTTCTACTGTAGCTATGTAGGTAAAGGAAGGTGTAATAACTTCATCGCCTGGCTGCAGGCCTAAGGCCATCATGGCAATTTGTAATGCATCTGTACCATTACCACAGGGTACACAATGTTTGCTGCCATGGTATCTGGCAAGATTATCAGCAAAATCAGTCACCACTTTTCCACCAATAAAAACCGAGCTTTCTAAAACACTTATAACAGCTGCATCAACGGCCGTTTTTATTTTTTGATACTGTGTTTTAGTATCTACCATTTGTAAGGGCCTCATATTGCTTTTTTTAACGTGGGCAAAGATAGTATTCGGCAAGCAGTTGGCAAAGGGAAAAGGGAATTAGGATTTGGTAATTTGGAACCTGTCTGCCGACAGGCAGGTTTGGAAAAACATATGCTGTAACAGTTCAAACAGCAGATGGTTGAATTTTAAAATTGCTATCGCAATAGTCTTTTTTGTATAGATTTGTTGCAAAATAACTTTTGACTAAAATCTTTTATAACCTGTTTCTTTTTCTGTATTCGGCAGGCATCCGTATTGCTGCTTTATGGAATCCTAAAGCAAAAAAATGGGTAGAGGGGAGGCGGCAAATTTTTAGAGAGATTAATGATAAATTGTCAATTGGCAATAAACAACTGGCAATAGGCAATGAGCAACAAACAATAAGCAATGCAGCAATTAGTAATAACCTATTGCCCATTGGTCATTGCCAGTTAATTTGGATGCATTGCGCCAGCCTGGGCGAGTTTGAACAGGGGAGGCCTTTGCTGGAAGCATTGAAAAATAAAAATCCTGCACAAAAAATTGTACTCACTTTTTTTTCTCCCAGTGGTTACGAAGTGGTGAAAGACTACAAAGGCGCCGATTATATTTTTTATTTGCCCATGGATAATATTTTTTCAGCAAAAAAATTTATTGATGCTATAAATCCATCATTGGTATTATGGGTAAAATACGAATACTGGTTTTATTATTTACAGGAGTTAAAACGGCGGAATATTCCGGTGCTGTTAGTATCCGGTGTATTTAGAAAAAGCCAGCCGTTTTTTAAATGGTATGGCGGTATCTGGAAAAAAATGCTGCAAAATTTCGATCATCTTTTTGTGCAAAACGAAGTATCTAAAAAATTACTGCAAACCATTGGCATTAATCAAAACGTTACTGTAAGCGGTGATACCCGATTTGACCGTGTTATTGAAATTGCAAAACAACAATTAGACGATAATATTATAAAAGCATTTTGCCAAAACCAAAAAGTAATTGTTGCCGGCAGCACCTGGGAAGATGATGAAATTATTTTAGCCGCTTATGGTGATGAAACCAACCATGACCAAAAAATAATTATTGTACCACATGAACTGGATAAAGCACATCTTGACATGGTAAAAAAAATGTTTAAAAAATCAGTTTGTTATACCGAAGTTCAAAATAATACTTCTTTAATAAGTTCAATTAGCAATTACAATACTTTAATAATTGATACGGTTGGCATGTTAAGCCGCCTGTACAGTTACGGCCACATTAATTATATTGGTGGCGGATTTACCAACGATGGCATACATAATATTTTAGAAGCAGCAGTTTGGGGCAAGCCCATTATTATTGGAGAGAATTACGAAAAATATTTTGAAGCCGTTGATTTAATTGATTGCGCTGCTGCGGAAAGTATAAGTGATGTAAACGAATTAAAAGAAGTGATGGATAACTGGCTTACTGATGAAATTGCTTATAAGGAAAGTGGTAAAGCCGCAAAAGAATATGTGTATGCAAAAGCAGGAGCAGCAAATAAAGTAATGGAGTATATTTATGTAAATAGCACTATATGATAGCGGATAATTTTCAGATATTTCTTTATAAAAATTGTAACTTTAAATATGAGTTTTATCAATAAGATTTATTTGAATACTGCTGTTATAAGTTTTCTTTACGCAGAATTAATTAATTATGAAAGCTAAAACACCAAAAGTACAAGTAGATATTTAGGAGGCGAAAGAGAAACTTTATGAGGTGGTAAAAAATTTATCTCCCGATGAACAAATAAAAAAATTATTAAGTTCGGGAAAATCGTTCCCGGATGAGATAAGGCGGTTAAAGGAAGAGAAAAAAATTGCCCACTGATATATTTATGTAAACCGTCTCCTCACCAATTGAATAAATTGTTTTACTGTTTCGTTGCCTTCGCTCCAACCAATTTTAGTTTTTAATTCTCTTTGTATCCAGTATTCTGCCTCGGGCAAAATAGAAAAACTGTTAATTGTTTTTATACTGCGTTCGTACATATTCTCATCGCCACGGAACAATTCGTTGATGTACAAAAAACGATCATTAATACCAATCGCTTTTTTTAAATCCCTTATCGGCACTTCGGTTAACGAATCGCCTAAATCAATTTTCGATTGTTTTAATTTATCGTTTAAAGAAGCATTGTTGGCAGCAGCAATTTCATTTATCTCTTTTTGCAAAACGGGTTTTGACGGTAAATAATGTGCCAGTGTGGGAATATCCTGTTCTTCTTCTTCAAAAGCTATAGAAGGTTTATTATGCACACTAATTTTTTGCATCGCTTCCGCATTGCGTTTTATTTCTTCCAGTTCTGCTTCTATTGCGGCTTCATCCACCTGCAGCACTTCCACCGTTTTTTCTTCTTCTTGTTTAGCAGCAGGCGCTATTGTTTGAGGAATATCAACACTAATGCCACCATTGTTTTCCGGTGCACCATTAGCCCGAGCATGCGTAAGCTCTGCCTGCAGCATTTGTACGGTTAACAATAACTGGCCTGCAGTTGCATTGGCTGCAAACTGCTCCTGTAATTTTTTTATGAGTGTGTCCACTCTTTGCATTTATAATTATACTTTTGATGCCCTGTTAGTAAAACGGCTAAAAATTTAGTGGCCTAAGTTACAAACACAATTTTAAAAAAATATATAAATGTTTATAGAACCAAATTTTGGTGGCGAAAGAAGGGGCTGGATTGAAGTGATCTGCGGCAGCATGTTCAGTGGTAAAACCGAGGAATTGATAAGAAGATTAAAGCGGGTAAAAATTGCCAATTTAAAAGTAGAAATTTTTAAACCCGCCATGGATGTACGTTACGACGCCGAAAAAATTGTAAGCCACGATACCAATACTATACTTTCCACACCGGTAGAAAGTTCTCAAACCATTTTATTGCTGGCGCAGGATGTAGATGTGGTGGGCATTGACGAAGCCCAGTTTTTTGATGCTGAAATTGGCAATGTTTGCGAATTGCTGGCATTAAAAGGCATTCGTGTAATTGTTGCCGGCCTCGATATGGATTACACCGGCAAACCATTTGGCCAAATGCCCGGCCTTTTAGCCAAAGCCGATTACATCACCAAGCTCCACGCCATTTGCGTAAAGTGCGGCAATATTGCCAACATCAGTTACCGTAAATCTGCCGAAGGCCCACAGGTTTTATTAGGCGAAATGGATATTTACGAACCCCGTTGCAGGCATTGTGCTCAGGAGAAGTAAGTATCATTAATTTTTTGTCGTTTCAACGCAGGAAAATTTTGCGTCGGTAAAAATTATATAAAACGAAAACACCCCGAAAATTTCGGGGTGTTGATATAAAATTTCTAATGATTAATCTTTGCCTGGGTTCCGTAGCTTGCTATGATTCTTGCTATACAAAAAGTATATAATTACACCAATCAGTAACCAACCACCAAGTCTTAACCAGTTTGTCCAGCCCAAACCTACTATCATAGCTCCACAAACAAGAATGCCCAGAATTGGAACAATTGGTACGAGAGGGGTTTTAAATGCTCTTGGCATATCAGGATCCGTTTTTCTTAATATCATAACAGCAGCACATACCAGCATGAAAGCAAATAAAGTTCCTATACTTGTCATATCGCCAACAATATCTCCCGGCACAAATGCAGCGAAAGCCCCAACTACAACTAAAAATATAAGGTTGGCTTTATATGGAGTTTTAAATTTAGGATGTACATCGCTAAATATTTTTGGTACTAAACCATCACGGCTCATAGAATAAAACACACGGCTTTGTCCAAGGAGCATTACTAATATTACTGATGAGAAACCGGCAAGAATTGCAACTGTTACTAATTGCCCGAGCCATTTATAACCTGGCATATAGGTATTAATGGCCTGCGCTACAGACGCTTCTTTTCCAGTAGTTCTGAAAAATTCTACCGGTGCAAGTCCTGTTAATACATGGGCAAATAAAATATAGAGAACTGTACAAATTGCAAGTGACCCAAGAATACCAATGGGCATGGATTTTTTGGGATTTTTCGTTTCCTGTGCAGCAGTACTTACTGCATCAAATCCAATGAAAGCAAAAAATACAACACCTGCTGCTCCAAGTATTCCCATTATTCCTCCATAGGTGTGGGATATTCCCTGATGATCTGTATATGTGCTTGGTTCCGGAATGTAATTAGCGTGGTTTTCACTATTTATAAAACCCCAGCCAAGTATAATAATCAATACAACAATTGCAACTTTAGCAATTACAATTAATCCATTTACAAATGCAGATTCTTTTGTTCCTTTTATTAAAAGTAAACTAAGTAATGCAATGATACCAAATGCAGGTATATTCATTATACCACTAACCCCATCAACTGAATGTTCGAAAGGGGAGTGGCACCACTCATAAGGGATAGCTTTCCAATGTAAAACGTTTGTGAGTAGATTATTTAAATATTCGCTCCATGCAATTCCAACTGTGGCAGCACCAACTGCATATTCCAGCATCAGATCCCATCCAATTATCCAGGCCATAAATTCTCCCATGGTGGCATAAGTGTAAGTATATGCACTACCAGAAA
>NZ_JANPCM010000731.1:0-1971 GCF_031430955.1 Ferruginibacter sp. | reverse complement strand
TTCTTTTCCTGTTCCATTTCTACATAGCTGCGGCCTAAATTATAATGAGCTTCGGCATCTTTGGGGTTTTTAGCAATTAAAGCCAATAATGCTTTTTCAGCTTTGGCATAATCTTCCTGGTGGTAATAACTCATGGCAATTACTTTTTCAGCATTGGCGCAGTTGGTACATTTTTGTGCAAACGAAACTGCTTTGGCATATTGCCTGTAAGTAAAATATAAATTCATCAGCTCATTTATGGGGGCATTATTAGCCGGCTCCAGTTCATTTGCTTTTGTAAAATTGGCAATGGCAGCATCGTTTTTACGCATCTCCAGGTTTACATAACCGTTTTCAACATAAGCAGCCGTATTTGCCGGGTTAAGCTTGATGGCTTTATCAAAATTTTTTGATGCCACTAAATACCGTTTAGCCGTTTTTTCTTCTATTCCTTTTTGAAAATAAAAAACCGAACTGTCGGTTTGAGAAAACGACGTTGCTGAAAGTAAAATTAAAATTGCAGTGAGAGAGTTTTTCATAGTATTGTTTGTGCAAAAATTATTCCGTTATTTAAGTATTACTGCTGCTAACGCAGGAAGATGAACATTTATTTCATAGAGTTCAGTCTTTTTATCAACCAAATGCAAACCAATATCGGGGTTGTGCACATCGCCTGTTCCCCAATACTTTTTACTGTCGCTGTTAAAAATTTCTTTCCACTCTGTTTTACCATAAACATTAATTTTCCAGTTGTGGCGTACCACCGGGGTCATGTTTAAAATTATCAGCACATCATCTTTTTTCTTTTTGCCTTTACGGCGGTACACAATTACAGACTCATCCCTGTGATTTAAATCAACCCACTCAAAACCTTCGCTGTCAAATTGCAATTCATGCAAAGCCTTTTCATCTTTATATAAATGGCAAAGATCTTTTACGCATTCCTTCATCATGCTGTGGCAATCATACTGCAGCAGTTCCCAGCTTAATTCACTTTTATAATTCCATTCGGTAGTTTGTGCAAACTCGTTACCCATAAATAACAGCTTTGTGCCGGGGTGCGTAAACATGTAAGCATATAACAAACGCAGGTTGGCAAATTTCTGCCATTCATCTCCCGGCATTTTATAGATCATGGGGCTTTTTCCATGCACAACCTCATCGTGGCTTAGCGGCAGCATAAAATTTTCATCCTGAAAATAAGCCATGCTGAAACTAAATTTATTTTGATTGGCTCCCCTGAACAAAGGATCCATCTTAAAATAATCCAGTGTGTCATGCATCCATCCCATCATCCATTTCATTCCAAAACCTAATCCGCCTTCGGTGGTGGGCTTACTAATTTTGGGCCAGTCGGTAGCTTCTTCGGCAATGGTTTGCACATCCGGAAAATCCCGGTAAATAGTTTCGTTCAAATGTTTTACAAATTCAATAGCTTCTAAATTTCCGTTGCTGCCATAAATATTGGGTTCCCACTCGCCTTCTTTTCTTGAATAATCTAAACGCAGAATCGAACTTACCGCATCAACTCTTATTCCGTCAATATGAAATTTATCGAACCAATACCTTGCATTACTGATTAAAAAAGATTTTACTTCTCCCCTGCTGTAGTTAAAAATATAACTGTTCCAGTCGGGATGAAAACCTTTACGCATATCTGCATACTCGTACGTATGTGTGCCATCAAACATAAACAAGCCATGTGCATCGTAAGGAAAATGCGAAGGCACCCAATCCAGCACCACTCCAATATCGTTTTGGTGAAAGGCATCAATCATGGCCATAAAATCTTCGGGTGTACCAAAACGTGATGTGGGTGCAAAATAACCCGTGCCCTGGTAACCCCAGCTGCCATCAAACGGATGTTCCATCACCGGCATTAACTCTACATGCGTAAAACCCATTTCTTTTACATAAGGCACTAACCGCTCAGTAATTTGTGCATAGCTGTTTAAACTTTCTTCATCATTTTTTACAGGCCGCATCCAGCTG
>NZ_JANPCM010000730.1:0-9369 GCF_031430955.1 Ferruginibacter sp. | reverse complement strand
CGAACAAAACCCACCGGCCATGATGCTGTTCAGAAGTTTTATGACAACGCTTTTAGAGAAAACAGAAAAAATCTTACCTACTCTTACACCAGAAAATTTAAAAGATGATTTTCCTTTAATGAAAGCCTTACCATTGTAGGTGGCTTTAAAATTTTTGCAGGCCTGTTAATTAGTGCAAGTATGAATAAAAAATTATAGATCATTTATAAAAGCTTTGCTCCCCTTCGGGGATGGGGCAAAGCAAAAATTTGAAAGATACCGTTATGATCATTGCAAGTAATGTTTCAAAAAAATTTGGCAAACTGCAGGCATTAGATAATGTTTCGGTAACCTGTAACAAAGGGGAGTGCATTGCATTGATTGGCCCCAACGGCAGCGGCAAAACCACTTTAATAAAAAGTATTTTAGGTATGGTGGTTTGCAACAGTGGGTTTATAACTTTTAACGGCAAAAATATTTTACACGACTGGCAATACCGTGCCCATATTGGTTATATGCCGCAAATTGGCCGCTACCCCGATAATATGACGATTGGGCAAATGCTGGATATGATGAAAGATATACGTAAACATAAAAATATGGTGTTGGATGAGGAGTTGATACAGCAATTTAAATTAAATGAATTACTGGATAAAAGAATGCGGACATTATCCGGCGGTACCCGGCAAAAAGTAAGTGCAGCACTTGCATTTTTATTTAACCCGGAGGTGTTGATACTGGATGAACCTACGGCGGGGCTGGATCCGTTAGCTGCCGAAATTTTAAAAGAAAAGATCATCACCGAAAAAAAGGAAGGTAAACTGGTATTAATTACATCACATATTTTAAGTGAGCTGGATGAATTGGTAACACAGGTTATTTATATGCAGGAAGGCAAATTGATCTTTCATAAAAGTATTGAAGATTTACGGGCCGATACCGGGCAGGAAAAATTATCTAAGGCAATTGCCAACGTAATGATTAAAATTAAGGGTTGAAAAAAATTATAAAATATGTGATCATCGATATACTGCGTAATAAAATTATGCTGGCTTATACTTTTTTTCTCTTATTAATTTCTTTAACTGTTTTTAATGTAGAAGATAATACGGCTAAAGGCTTATTAAGTTTACTTAATATTATTTTAATAATTATTCCACTGGTAAGCATTTTATTTTCGGCTATTTATGTGTACAACAGTGCCGAATTTTTAGAGTTGATGGTAAGCCAGCCCCTAAAACGAAAAACCATATGGTTAAGTGTATTTACCGGCTTGGCCAGTTCTTTAGCGTTAGCATTTTTTGTTGGTGCTGGTATTCCTATTCTATTATACGAAGCAACTGCTACCGGTTTTATGATGTTGGGCACTGGTTTGTTGCTCTCAGTAATTTTTGTAGCCATTGCCATGCTGGCTGCGGTAATTACCAGGGATAAAGCAAAGGGCATTGGTGTTACTATTTTATTGTGGCTGTATTTTTCTTTATTGTTTGATGGATTAGTATTGTTTTTATTATTTCAATTTGCCGATTACCCTTTAGAAAAAGCCATGGTGGGGGTAAGTGCATTAAACCCGATTGATCTGAGCCGTATTTTAATTTTATTAAAAATGGACATATCAGCACTGATGGGATATACAGGTGCAATTTTTAAAAACTTTTTCGGTACACAAACAGGTGTACTGTTATCTTTTTTAATTTTAATAATCTGGATAGTATTACCCACATGGCTTTCGTTAAGAAAATTTAACCGAAAAGATCTGTAATTATGAAATGAGCCATAACAGGAGATATTATCAACCGGAATATTTGTTGGCGAACCTGCCTGGCGGCAGCCAGGTTCCATGTGAGTAAAATCAATAAAATAAACACATGAAAAGACACGAAACACTGGCACCGCTTTCCAGGGATCATCACGAAGCTTTAATACTGGCACAACTATTAAAAAAAGGTGCACCGGCATATAAAAATCTGCCCACCGGGCCCAATGAAAAAGCAGCTTATGCAGTTAATTTTTATATCAATCATTTGGAAAAACATTTTTTGCAGGAAGAAACTATGTTGCAGAAAGTGAAAACTTATAACAGCGATATAGAAAAATTAACGGAAGAAATAATAAACGAACACCAGTATTTAAAAACCATTTTTTTATCGCTTGATAAAACGGAAAACCCTGCTGTAACACTTGATATACTGGGCACAGCATTGGAAAACCATATCCGCAAAGAAGAAAGAATTTTATTTCCCTTAATACAACAACACTGCCCTGCCGGAATTTTAAATACACTGGTGTTGTAAAAACCAAAAACAGCCCTATGAAAAAAGATATAGAAACTGTAGAGGATATTCAACTGCTGGTAAATACTTTTTACAATAAAGTAAAAACAGATGAAGCTATAGGATTTTTTTTTACTGAAATCATTCAAACAAACTGGGAAAAACATTTGCCGGTGATGTATCATTTTTGGGAAAATGCTTTGTTTTATACAGGCGCTTACGAAGGCAACCCGATGGAAATACATAAAAGCCTGCACAAAATTGCACCTTTATCCCCCCAGCATTTTAAACAATGGTTACAACTTTTCAATACTACGGTAGATGAATTGTTTAAAGGAAAAACGGCAGCTCTTGCAAAACAGAGGGCGCTGAGTATTGCCACAGTTATGCAGATAAAAATTATTTCAGCATATTCTGCAGCGGATAATATTTTTTAATAAAAAAAGCAGCAATGAAAATTGCTGCGCTTAATATTTTATTTGCTCATTGTTAACGGAACATTATTTTATTTTGCAGCAGGTGGCAGCAGCACTGCATCAATTACATAAACAATTCCATTAGATGCCGGCACGGTGGCAATAACATTGGCCACACCATTTATCATCAGCTTTCCATCTTTTTTAGTAATGGTAATATTGCCCCCATTTACCTGCCCAATACTTTGCCCGTCCTGCAGCATATCTTCTTTAAATACACCAACCGAAACATGGTATTGCAAAATATCAACCAGGTCATCTTTTTTCTCTGGCTTTAATAAACCCTCCACAGTGCCCGCTGGCAATTTTTCAAAAGCCGCATTGGTAGGTGCAAAAACGGTAAACGGTCCGGCATTGCTCAGTGCATTTACCAGGTCGGCCGCTTTTACTGCAGCCACTAATGTAGTATGGTCTTTACTGCCAATAGCAACCTGCACTACATTTTTTGCCGACTGATCATCCTGCACTGCCGATTGTCCTGCACCAGCAGTAGTGTTTTCAGTTGAAGTTGCAGTTGTTGCAGTTTCAGAAGTTTCTGCTGTATTACACGCCAGGAAAAAACTAAGTGAACTAATGGCAGCAATAGTTTTTAATGTTCTTTTCATATGCTCTTTTTTGGTTTATAAAATAATACCTAAATATACTGTGCACTTCTTTTTTTAAATATGATTGCAATCACAATTAAAAATGATAAGGATAATATTAATAAAAAACAGTCATTTTAAATTGCAGAAGGGTATTAAACGAAACATGATTTCAATCACATTCCCGTTTGATTAATATCATCGGTGTACACTTTCACTCCTGCTATTTTTGACTTCAACAAAAAACAACAATCCTTGAGTGTATTATTTATTCTTATTGGCGTAAGCATACTGGTGGCAATATGTTTTTTAGCAGCCTTTTTGTGGAGTGTAAAATCCGGGCAATACGACGACGATTACACACCTTCGGTACGTATACTTTTTGATGATACAAAACCGATCTCTTCACCAACAAACAACGACTCAATAAAACTCAAAAAATAAAATATGCAGGTAGAAAAATTTTATTACGATAATAAGATCGTTAAAAACTTTGCTTACGCCACCGTGTTATGGGGCGCTGTAGGAATGCTGGTAGGTCTTTGGGTAGCCTTGCAATTGGTTTTTCCTGCAATGAATATTACGCAGTATGGATCCTTTGGCCGGTTGCGGCCTTTGCATACCAACGCCGTAATTTTTGCATTTGTAGGCAATGGTATTTTTATGGGTGTGTATTATTCTTTGCAGCGCTTGTGTAAAGCAAGAATGTTTAGTGATAAACTGAGTAACATACATTTTTGGGGATGGCAATTAATAATTGTTGCGGCTGCCATTTCATTACCCATCGGTTTAACCCAGGGCGCCGAGTATGCAGAATTGATCTGGCCAATTGATTTGGCCATTACGGTTATATGGGTAGTGTTTGGCTGGAACATGTTTGCCACCATTATTAAAAGAAGAGAAAAACATTTGTATGTAGCCATCTGGTTTTACATTGCCACATTTGTTACGGTGGCAGTGTTGCATTTAGTACGCAGCGGCGAGCTGCCTTATACCTGGCTTAAAAGTTACAGCTGGTATTCGGGTGTGCAGGATGCACTGGTGCAATGGTGGTACGGGCATAATGCAGTGGCTTTCTTTTTAACTACGCCCTATTTGGGATTGATGTATTACTTTTTACCAAAAGCGGCTAACCGGCCTGTTTATTCTTACCGGCTTTCTATTATTCACTTCTGGTCGTTAATATTTTTATACATCTGGGCAGGGCCGCATCATTTATTATATACGGCATTACCTAACTGGGCACAATCGTTGGGTATTGTATTTTCTTTAATGCTCATCTTCCCCAGCTGGGGCGGTATGATCAATGGTTTACTCACATTGCGTGGCGCATGGGACAGGGTACGGGATGATGTGATCTTAAAATTTATGGTGGTAGCAGTTACTGCCTATGGTATGGCTACTTTTGAAGGGCCAATGCTTTCTTTAAAAAGCGTAAGTGCTATTGCACATTACACCGATTGGATAGTAGCACATGTACACGTGGGTGCATTAGGCTGGAATGGCATGCTCACTTTTGGTGTTTTGTACTGGATCATTCCACGAATTTTTAAAACCACTTTGTATTCCAAAAAATTAGCCAGCAATCATTTTTGGTTAGCCACACTCGGCATTTTATTTTATGCAATACCAATGTACTGGGCAGGCTTTCAGCAAAATGCTATGTGGACACAATTTACCGAAGCAGGAAAATTAAAATATGCTTTTTTAGAAACGGTTACATTCATGCGGCCTTTTTACGCCATGCGTTCTATAGGGGGCTTACTGTATTTAAGTGGTGTTTTATTTATGGTATATAATTTATACAAAACAGTTAAGTCGGGTAAATTAGTTGCTAACGAAGAGGCAGAAGCGGCACCATTGCAAAAAGAATACGCAAAACATAAAGGCGAGCACTGGCACCGTTGGGTAGAAAGAAAACCTGTGCAGTTAATGCTTTTAAGTTTAGTGGTAATATTAATTGGTGGCATCATAGAATTAGTGCCCACATTTTTAATAAAAGAAAACATCCCAACCATCAGCAGTGTAAAGCCTTATACACCATTAGAGCTGGAAGGAAGAGATATTTATGTTAGAGAAGGATGTTATACCTGCCACTCACAAATGATAAGGCCCTTCCGAAGCGAAACAGAACGCTATGGTGAATATTCAAAAGCAGGAGAGTTTATTTACGATCATCCTTTTCAATGGGGAAGTAAACGTACCGGCCCCGATTTGGCAAGAGAAGGCGTGGGTAATTTAAAAAAATCTGACGGCTGGCACTTACGCCATTTTCGGGAACCTTCTTCTATGAGCGAAGGTTCTGTAATGCCGCCTTATGCATTTATGATTGATAATGTTTTGGATACTTCCACAACTGTTGCAAAAATAAAAGCTATGCAAACATTGGGTGTGCCTTATCCAAAAGGTTACGAATACCAGGCCATCAGCGATTTAAAAGCACAGGCAAATGGTATCCGTATCAATTTAAAAATTGAAGGCATACAGGTGCCTGCCAACAGGGAAATAATTGCATTGATCGCTTACATACAAAGATTGGGCACCGATATCAGTAAAAATAAAACCGCCACTACAAACAGATAAACCATGTATAAATTCATAAAACAATATGCCGAAACAATGAACAATGCCAATATCTATCCTATGATATCATTGTTTATCTTCTTAATTTTTTTTATAGTGCTTTTAGTATTGGTAAAAAAAATGGCCAAAGAAACAGTTACACAATTATCTAATCTTCCTTTTGATGAAGAAGAAATAAATAACTCCACCAAATAAATTAAATCAGTATGAAGTATATTAATTTAATACAAAAAAAATTTACACTGGCTGCCATTTTTTTGCTGATGTTAACAACAACTGTAGCGCAGGATAAAGCGGCTGCAGATGTAACAACACCAACTTCAGGTTATAACCAACTGGCTATTCTGTTAATAATAATGACGATAGTATTGGCATTTGTAATTTATGGCTTAGGCCAGGTATTAATTATATTAAGCAGGCAAATGCTGGATAAAAATAAAACAGAAAATAAAACTGCGGCTGCATTACTTGCAGTTACATTATTATTCATTTCACCCGCAAGTTTTGCCAATGATGGTGTTACCACAGATGCAGTAAAAATTTTACCCAATTATGGAGGATTGTCTGCAACAAATTTTTACATGTTTGCAGTGGTTATTGCTGTAGAAGTGATTGCCATTTTATTTTTAGTATTTTCTATAAGAAGGGTTTATGCCGAATTGCTGCCGCAAAAAGAAATGGTACCGGCAAAAATCTCCATATTAAAAAATTGGTGGGCAACTATTGATAAAAAAATATTTACTAAAGCTGTGCCGGTAGCGCAGGAGGCCGATGTAATGCTGGATCATAATTATGATGGTATACAAGAGCTGGATAATGCTTTGCCACCCTGGTGGAAGTATGGTTTTATTATTACCATTGTTATTGCGTTTGTGTACCTTTTAAATTTTCATGTGTTGGGCAGTGGTAAAAATCCTGCAGAAGAATATGCTGCCGAAATGCAAAAAGCAAAAATGGAAATTGAAGTTTTTGAATCGAAAAATAAAGATAAGATAGATGAAAATAAAGTGCCCATGGCAGATGCAGCAGGTATTGCAACCGGGCAACAATTGTTCGAAGCCAATTGTGTAGCATGTCATACCAAGAGTGGCGCAGGCAGCCAGGAACCATTAAGCGTTGGGCCAAATTTAGCCGATGAATATTGGTTGCATAAGGGTTCATTAAATGATATTTATACTACTATAAAAAACGGTTACCCTGATAAAGGGATGCAGGCATGGAGCACAAAATTTAATCCTAAAGAAATAAGCCAGCTGGCCAGTTATGTAAAATCGATACGTGGTATAAAAGTGCCCAATGCCAAATTACCACAGGGAGAAATGTATGTAGAAACGCTTGTTCCAGATACAGCTGTGATAGTAAAACCTGGTACAGCTTTAATAAAAAATGCAGTAAATGTAATTGTAAAAGATTCTGCAAAGCAATAATTTAAACTGCAGTAGTAAATGCAGCAAAGATAATTATGGAAGAAACTGTTGTACAGGATAAAAAAGGGAGTTTCAGGGATTCCGTTGCCACCATCACTAAAGAAGGCGGACGGAATTTTATTACACCAAAAAAACCAACTGGCAGATTATATAATTTAAGAACCTGGTTCAGTATTTTTTATCTCATCATTTTTTTTGCGCTTCCATTTATAAAAGTAAATGATGCACCGCTGTTAATGCTGAATATACTGGAAAGGAAGTTTATCATTTTTGGTTTAATTTTTTGGCCGCAGGACTTTTTTATTTTCGGCATTGCCATGCTTACGTTTGTAGTTTTTGTTATTTTATTTACAGTGGTTTTTGGCCGCATATTTTGCGGCTGGGCCTGCCCGCAAACCATTTTTATGTAAATGGTTTTTCGTAAAATTGAATACTGGACAGATGGAGATGCACAGCAACAAAAATTATTAAGGGCCATGCCGTGGAATGCAGAAAAAACTAAAAAACGGGTAATAAAATTTATCATCTTTTTTAGTATCTCTTTTATTATTGCCAATTTCTTTCTGGCCTACCTTATCAGTATGGATGAGTTGCTCGGCTATTTACAAAACCCTGCAGCACATATCGGCACACTCATTTCTTTATTAATTTTTACTACTGTTTTTTTCTTTGTGTACTGGTGGTTCAGGGAGCAGGCTTGTATTGTGGTTTGCCCGTACGGCAGGTTGCAGGGCGTATTGCTCGATAAAAATTCTATTGTGGTAGCGTACGATTACCAACGTGGAGAACCAAGAGGCAAATTTAAAAAAGCAGATGACCACGATTGTAAATGTACCGACTGCAAAGAGGAAGGCGCCTGTAAAAGTATAGCAGCTAAATTTGAAGTAATTGTTCCCAAAGGTGATTGCATTGATTGCTTTGCCTGTGTACGTGTTTGCCCAACAGGTATTGATATCAGGAACGGGACACAACTGGAATGCGTAAACTGTACCGCCTGCATCGACAGCTGCGATGCAATAATGACAAGCATTCAAAAACCAACAGGTCTGATACGCTATGCATCGGAAAATAGTATTCTTAAAAAAGTAAAATTAAAATTTACAACCAGGATAAAAGCTTATACAGCAGTGCTTGCTTTGTTAATATCGCTATTAGTTTTTCTTTTAGTAAGCCGTACAGATCTAGATGCAAGGTTAATGCGTACTGCAGGCATGACGTACACTACATTGCCCGACGGCCGCATCAGTAACCTGTACAATTTAAAACTCACTAATAAAACGCATAAAAATATTCCGTTTACTTTAAAGCCGGAAAATTTTAAAGGCCAGATTGAATATGTGGGTAGCAGCAGTTTAACAGTTAAAAAAGAAGATTATGAGCAGCTGCAGTTTTTTGTAATACTTAATCGTAATGAAGTTAAAGGCTGGAAAACAGCATTACAAATTGGGATGTATCAAAATGGAAAAAAAATAAAAACTATTACGGCTAAGTTTATTGGGCCTGAAATTTATAACTAATAAATAATAGACAAACATGCTGGTTGTCAGCCTGAGGCACTAATAAAAAAAATTTATCTTCTTTGCAAATGACAGTAAGAAATAATTTTCTCAGCTTCGCTGCGAAAAATCTTGCCACAAAGGCTCGAAGGCAGGAAGTAGAGAAAAAGCAAAGCTTTTTTCCTTTGTGCCTTCGAGCCTTTGTGGCTAAAATCAATTTTTGTAAAAAATTGTTTATCAACCTTTTAAAATACCTGTCATTAGCAGCTTATCGAAGGCGGGGTTATCAAAAAATTAAAATCTTTTATTATGAACTGGGGATATAAAATACTTTTTGTTTACGTCATTTTTATAGCCGGCATTTTGTTTATGGTGTTTAAATCATCCGGAAAAAAAATGGATTTGGTTACTACCGATTATTATGCCAAAGAATTAAAGTACCAGGAAAAGATTGATGAAGGCAATCGGGTGAGTGCTTTGTCAGAAGATGTACGCTGTCAAATAAAGGATAAAGAGGTATCAATTTATTTTCCTAAAGATTTTTCAGGAAA
>NZ_JANPCM010000729.1:0-3950 GCF_031430955.1 Ferruginibacter sp. | reverse complement strand
CGCCAGCGGCCGGAATAATTTCATACAATGTAACCGTAGGGCCAACAGTTGCAGAAATTTTCTGTATGTGAATGTCGTAATTTTAGGGTGTTGATGATCTGGTTTTTATTATTTTCCAGTTCGTTGGCATCCTGCACAATTTTTTCGCTGCCATGGTTTTCTAAAAGATCCAGCGTAGGAAATTTATAATCCCGTAAATCTAAAATAGGATCGTAAGGCTTTGCGTTGGGGAGTTTACTGTTTATAATTATCTGTTCCTCTTCTTCATCAATTTTTTCGGGCACTGTTTTTATTTCCAGTTCAAGGGGAGTAATATTTTTATCTTTTACTTTAGACGTGGTTATTAAAGGTTTTACGTCTTCGTCATCTTGCAATAATTCTTTTGTATCGGTAATGTTTGGTATTTGATTTTCTTTTTCTACCAGAGTAATGTCATGATTAAGCATGGTATTTTCCAGCGGTGCAATTACCAGTACATTGCCTTCGCCTTTAAGAGAATTTATTTTTATGGTATCAACTTCTTCATCAGTATCATCATCAGTTTCGTCAATTTCATTCGTATCTGCTACTGTATTGCTGATTGGTGGAGTAATAAAATCTTGTTTAGAAGGTAATTTAAATACCGGGTTAAACCGCCAGATAACATAAGATAAAACCGCTACCACCAATACCCCAATAGTACCAATTTGACCAATGGTTTTATACATCCAGTCTTTACTCATATCGCCAACGGCACCACCCCACGGAAAAGCCTGGCCACTAAATACCACTGCGGCAGCCACACTTATTACCGGAAGCCCTGCAATTAAATATTTTATATTTTTAGAAACAGAAAAAACTTTTTTGCCAAAAAATAAGTTTACCCCAATTACAAAAAACAAAGTACAAATAAGATAGCTGGCAATACCAAAACCTTTACGTACAAAAATTTCTGAAATAAATGCACCAAAAGTGCCTAAAAGATTTTGCACTTTTATATCGTTTGCCAGCAGCATGCGGTAGCTAAACTTATCCTGGTCTTCGGCCCAGGTAAATAAATAGGATGTAAAAGCTATAAATAATAAAATTGCAATAAGCAATAAAATGCTGCCTGCAATTTTATGCGTACGTTCATCTTTAAGCAATTGTTTTACCTGTACTGCTTCTTCTTTTTCCTGTTTTAACTGATCAGGATTAGCCGCCTTTGACTTAACCGGTTTTGTTTTACTTGCCATTGGCAACAAAGATAAAGAAAAGCAATACTGCAAACACAGTTACAATGCCTGTAATGGTTATTTGATGTGAATTATTTATTGTAAGTTTGATTTAAACTATTTCCACTGCCAAAACCTGTCATTATACTTTTTTTTATTTTTTTGTATACCACAGGGTACACACAAACCCTGCCAGACAGTACTTATACAGATATTGGCACCATGAGAGATTCGGGTGTAATTACAAAAAAAGCTTTGATTTTTATTGATACAGAAAATGTATCCAACCTTAACAATATTACGCAACAGATATTTTCTCCATTATCAAAATTTAAATACAGAGAACAAATTCCACCTCGTCTAATAACCAAGCCGGCTTATTTGCAGTTTGGCCTTTTTAACAGCAGCAACAGTGCCGATACTGTTTATTTTTTTCCGGGGATTTTGTTTGAAAAAATTAATATCTATAAAAAAACTGCCAGTGGTTTAACATATGTCAGCAACGGCCACAGTACAGGCTACGCAGAAATTTACCTGGCACCAAATGAAAAAGCGGATATTATTGTAAACTTAGAATTTTGCAGGCAAAATTATAACTACCTGAAGCCACAAATAATTAAGAAAAATTATATTGAGACATTTAAAAAAATAACCCGGCTTAAAAGCGATGATTTAAAAACCATGGGCTTTGTATTGAGCGGTATGTTGCTGATGCTGATACTTTTTACATTGGTTAATTATGCATTAACCCGTAAAAAGGAATTTTTTTATTACATAGCTTATGCATTACCCACATTTTTTTTAGTATTCTTTTATGCCAGCACCAGAAACTACTCAGGAAGTTTTACCTGCTTTTTTAATGGCTATTTCGATCTTTTTTTATTGATAACGGGCAATGTTTTTTACCTGGTATTTTCCCGTCACTTTTTAAATACAAAAATTAAACATAAAAGACTTGATAAAATTTTTAAGGCTGCAGAATGGTTTTTGCTTGGCTTGTTGCTCGTTTTTACATTAATACATTACTTAACCGAATGGTATTTGATAGAAAGTTTTTTTGAAAATGCTATGAAATTTATTGTTTTAGGAATTGGCATTTTATTTATTATTGCTGCTTTTAAACAAAAGGAAAGATTAATGATCTACCTGGCTATTGGCTCTGCTTTTGCAATTATTTTTTCAGGAATTTCGTTAACACTTATACTATTAAAAGTTACGCCTACGGGGTTATTTACGGCTGCTCTTTTTTACCACGAAATAGGTTTGCTGTTTGCGATGGGATTTTTTCTTTTGGGCTTAACCTACAAAAACCGAAGTGAACTAATTGGTCGTATTAAAGAGCAGGAGGCATTAAAATTAGATGTAGAGAAAAAAGATTTTGAAAACCAGATCGCCATAATAAAAGCACAGCAGGAAGAACGCAACAGGATAAGTGCCGATATGCACGACGATCTTGGGGCAGGTATGACCACTATTCGTCTGTACAGCGAATTGGCAAAAAATAAAATTGGCGACAGATCCATTCCAGAGATTGAAAAAATATCCTCTTCTGCCAATGAATTGCTGAATAAAATGAATGCTATTATCTGGAGTATGAGCAGCAGCAACGATTCGCTGGGTAATATGGTTGCGTATATAAGAAGTTATTCGCTGGAGTATTTTGAAAACAGCGGGGTTAATTGCACCATCAGCATTCCAGATGATCTGCCCAATATTGTTGTGAGTGGCGAAATAAGAAGAAATGTTTTTTTAGTAGTAAAGGAAGCATTGAATAATGTGCTGAAGCATTCAAAGGCGACTGAAGTTAACATCACACTGCAGCGTGTGCCCGACGGTCTCAAACTTTTTATAAAGGATAATGGCGTTGGTATTGATTTTGAAAAATTACGCCAGTTTGGTAATGGTTTAAAAAATATGAAGAAGAGAATGGACGATACTGGTATCATTTTCACTATTGAAAATAATAACGGCACTTTAGTTACGCTGCACCGGATAATTACCGACGCTAATTTTTCTTCGTAATAACTGCGGCCAATAAAATCCAACCGGTTATAAAACACAACCCGCCAAATGGGGTAATAGCGCCAACCCATTTTAAAGATTGTACACCGCATAAAATATACAATGAACCGGAAAATAAAATAATACCGGCAATAAAAAGATTACCTGCCCATTTTAATAATTTGTTTGAAAATTCTTTATACAAAATACCGGTTACCAGCAATGCAAACGCATGATAAAATTGGTACCGTACTGCAGTTTCAAATGTTTGTAAACCTTCTGCAGATAATTTTGTTTTTAAAAAATGTGCGCCAAATGCACCGCAAATAACAGCCACTGCTGCAAACAAAGCACCTGCTGTTAAAAAACTTTTATTCATTGTATTAAATTGATGCTATCTGCTGTAATTGCCGACACCGGCAAAGTTATTTTTGCCTGCAAATAATAAATTTCTCTTTCCTGCAATTTATTTTCAATAAAAGTTAATAACTCCTGCGGAGAAAAATCTTTTATAAGAGGGCGTTTTTGCTGTTCTGTAATTACCCTGTTAAAAATATCCTGAGCCGTTGCGGCAAGATATACCGTTGTTCCATTTGCATTCATCCACTGCATATTATTATTAAAGCATGGTGTGCCGCCACCACAGGCAATTATACAATTTTGTTTTGTTGCAAATGTTTGCAGCATTTCCATTTCCTTCTGCCTAAAATATGCCTCGCCATCTTGGTTAAATATTTCGGCAACCGATTTTTTTTC
>NZ_JANPCM010000728.1:0-4758 GCF_031430955.1 Ferruginibacter sp. | reverse complement strand
ATCGTAATCCCGATAAGAATCGGGAGTGGGTAGAAAAATAACGGCGTTTGTATTTTCGTTCATTAGGAACGTTTGGTGCAAACGGAAAAGCACCTTGCGTTCCTACGGAACAACGTTCACTCCGCAATTGCCAGATTTTACAAATTGCTATTAATATTCAAGTTAAATACATACACATTTATTTTTTCAACCTTACCATAAAAAACAATTTGTATATTTATGTATGCTTTTACAATTAGAAAATACAGACAAAGATAACATAGATAAGCTGTTAGCTTTTGCAAAGCAAAATCATCTGCAGCTCTCTATAATTGATGATGTAGAAAACAATATTCATTTGCCCGGAAAACCACTTTCTCCGGAAGAGCTAACAAAATTGATAGAAAAAAGCAGAGCAAGCGGAATGATTACAATGGAAAATGCTCATCAAATAATAAGAGATAAGTATAATGCAGGTTAACTACACAAAAGAAGCATTCGCTTCTTTAATTAGTCTTGTAAATTTTATTGAAGGTAAGAACACAGAAAATGCTGGTTTACGGTGGCTTAACAGATATGAGTACTTTTTACAAAAGACCCTTTTTAATCCTGCACAAATAAAGCTTTGCCATAATCTTACTTTTAATAAACTAAACCTTCGTTGTATTTATTTTAATGATTGGGTAATCGCCTTTTCAATTCATAATGATTTTGTTTTGGTAGAAGCATTGTTGCATAAATCAAGAATCAGCGATTAAAATGTTTTCAATAATAGCTTGTGTAAAAACATTCCTGCTATTCTAAATTCTTCTTCCGAACTTACAACCCTAAACTAACCAACCATGGCTTTAATCATTTTAGGCATTATCATTTTAATTCTTTCTGCCGTGCTTTTAAAAAGCAATGCAGCTTTACAAAAATTTATCCCGGTAGGCCGTATTGTTGGTGTTGTTTTTATAGCACTCGGTATTATTACCAGTTGTGTAAAACAAATTGATGGCGGCGAAATTGGTGTAAAGGTGTTGTTTGGCAGTATTCAAAACGATGTTTTAGGAAGCGGTTTACATTTTATTAATCCCCTGCTGGATGTAAAAAGGTTAGATGTAAAAACACAGAATTATACCATGAGTGGTGTAAACGACGAAGGCCATAAAGCAGGCGATGATGCCATTAGGGTTTTAACCAGCGATGGGCTTGAAGTAACGATTGACCTTACCGTTTTATACAGGATAGTTGCTGCCGATGCGCCAAAATTATTAAGAGAAACCGGCGATGATTACAGGGATAAAATTGTACGCCCCATTACCCGTACAAAAATACGTGACAATGCCGTGTATTACCAGGCGGTAGATTTGTTTGGCAACAAAAGAGATGAATTTCAGCAACGCATTTACAAAAGTATTGAAGACGATTTTAAAAAACGTGGCTTAATGCTGGAGCAATTGTTGGTAAGAAATATCACCTTACCCAATTCGGTAAAAGCCTCTATCGAATCTAAAATAAATGCGGAGCAGGATGCTAAAAAAATGGAGTTTGTTTTATTAAAAGAAAAACAGGAAGCTGAACGTAAAAGAGTGGAAGCACAGGGTATTGCCGATTATCAGCGCATCATCAATACCGGCCTTACCGATCAGCAATTGCAGTACGAACAAATTAAAGCCATGAAGGAACTGGCGCTTAGTGCCAATGCAAAAGTTATTGTAATGGGCAAGGGAAATACACCTTTAATAATTGATGGTAAACAATAAACTGTTTTCATTAAGCCGCAGTAAACAATTGTTTTTTTCTGTTGAAGTATTTATAAATTATCCATTCGGCGATAATTAAATTCAGCGTCCAGCCCAGCCATGCAATAATGCGGTAGCGGTCCATTGGTTGTATATCGGTAAAATTTACCAGCAGCACCTTCCAGCAGCGCAGCGTTATGGCCGAAAGCGTTAAAGCAAAACTGCGTATCATAAAAATGCGGTGTGCCTTAAAATCTTTTTTTATGGCTTTGTATAATGCCATTGCAGTAAAACCCATCCACAAAACAGAAAGCAATACAAACGCTGTTTGAGAACTTACGCCACCATTGGCATAAAAACTCATTAACAAACCCGAAGGGCCGGTTACCATTAAAATATTAATTACATAAACATAACCTACCGTTCGGTGCAGCTTTGGTTGCTGCTTTAAAAACTTTTTACTAAACTGTGTAAACCCTGCAATAAGCACCAGCATACTGGTAAATACATGTGTAAAAAAAGCCACACGCCATTCGGTAATATGTATATACTCCTGCTTTAATTGTAAAAAACCGGCATCGTTTTTTACCGGTATGTAAATAAAAATTATCCGCAGCATTAAAAAAGAAAAAAATGCCAGCAGTATAAGTGCTGTAATACCAAATATGTTTTTGCAGGTTAGCAACAAAATGTTATTTTACAGTAATTAAATGTTTTGTTATGAAAAATATTTTTTCTCTTCTTTGCATTCCTGTTGTTTTTATTTCCTGTAATTCTAACAATAAAAATACAGAACAAACAAATAATAAAGTTGTTAAAGAAACAACGGTTGCGTCAATTATCAATTCGCCGCTGCTGGGTTCTTTTGTTGGGCCGTTTGGCGATAATAAGATTACACTTTTAATTACAAAAGTTTTAGGCGACAGTGTAGAAGGCAGGAGTGTGGTTGGTGGAAACGACCGCCCCTTCAGCGGTTTGGCTAAAAACACCAATGGTATTTATTCAATTGTTGCTAAAGAGCCCGGCGATGATAAATACGACGGTATGTTTACTATTTCTTTTGAAGAAAAAAATCCCAATGCAATTACCGGTAACTGGAAGCCTTATAAAGAAGACAGCCATGGTGGCGCAAAAGATTTTTCTCTTACCAGAAATATTTTTAAATATTTGGTTGATGTGGGGCAGTATCCGCAGGCATCTAAACGTTTATTAAAAGAAGAGGATGTAAATAATTTAATGAAGGAAGATTTGCAGGTAATGCGTAACGAAATTTTTGCCCGCCACGGTTATTGTTTTAAAAAGAAAGATTTAAGGGAACAGTTTGAAGATAAAGACTGGTACATACCCAACACGGTTGATGTAAAAAATGATTTAACGAGTATTGAAAAAACAAATATTGCCCTTATAAAAAAGTTTGAAAAATACGCCGAAGAGTATGGTGATGATTTTGGAAGATAAAACAACCCTATGAATATAATAACGCTCCGCAGTTTTGATAATTATTTTTTAGCCAGCATTACCCTAACAAAATTGCAGGGTGCCGGTGTGAACTGTTATTTAAAAGATGAGAATACCGTTACCATCGATCCAATATTATCAAATGCAATTGGCGGAATAAAAATTGTGGTAAAGGAGGAAGATGCTGCAGAAGCAAAAAAAATATTACAGCAGTTTGATGAAGAATATTTGCAATCGGTTAAATGTCCGCAATGCGGCGCTGCACAAATTACATTAATATCAAAACCAGGTGCTTCAAATTTTATTACTGCCATTTTCACCTGGTTATTTTCAAGCTATGCGATAGCTCCGGAAAATGTGTATCAATGCGGTAAATGCGGTTACGAAAGTAAAACCATGCCCATCACCATTAACGAAGATGATTTACATGAATAAAATTTTACAAAAACTTTTTTTATTGTTTATTTGAAAGATGAAAAAAATTGCCATGATACCGGCACGTTATGCTGCCACACGTTTTCCTGCAAAGCTGATGCAGTTGCTGAAAGATAAAACTGTTATCCGCCACACGTATGATAATACTGTTGCCACCAATTTATTTGATGAAGTAATGGTGGTAACCGACAGCGAAATTATTTTTAACGAAATAACACAGCATGGCGGCAAAGCTGTTATGAGCATTAAGCAACATGAAAGCGGCAGCGACAGAATTGCCGAGGCTATTGTAAATATGCATGTAGATATTGTGGTGAATGTACAGGGCGACGAACCCTTTGTACAAAAACAACCGCTGGAAAAATTATTAAACGTTTTTGATGATGAAACTGTTCAGGTGGCATCGCTGATGCAGGTTTTATACGATGAAAAATTTATTAACGATCCCAATTATGTAAAAGTCGCCGTTGATAAAAATATGATTTCTTTATTCTTCAGCCGCAGCGTTATACCATATTTAAGAGATAAAAATATTGCAGTTACTTATTACGAACATATCGGTGTGTATGCTTTTCGCAAGCAGGCGCTTTTAAATTTTACCAACTGGCCCATTACACCGTTAGAGGCTGCCGAAAAAATTGAATGTCTCCGTTATTTAGAAAATGGTGTGCCTCTTAAAATGGTGGTTACACAATATATGGGTGTGGAAATTGATACACCTGAAGATTTGAAAAGGGCAGCAGCACTTTTATAATTAACCCGTAGATTTCGCAAACTTTGCGGAAAATAATTTTTTTTACCTCTGCCATTATCAAAAGTATGCCGTTATTTTTCTGTGCTTCTGTGGCTCTGTGGCAAACTAATATTTGCCGAAGGCAAAACATTTCTGGCAAATAAATTGGTGTATTTTTGTTCCTCAAAATAATTCTATGTCATTCAGAAATTTTAAAATGGTAGGCTATGTAATTTATGGCCGTGGCAGTTTTAACCAGTTAGACGAAATTATTGCACCACACCGTAAACCAAATGCACCAATGGTTTTTTTGGTTGATCATTTTTTTGAAGGAAAAGATTTAGCAGCAAGAGTTCCGCTTAAGGGCAATGATAAAATTATTTATGTTGATGTTACCTACGAACCTAAAACCACTTATGTAGATAC
>NZ_JANPCM010000727.1:0-7690 GCF_031430955.1 Ferruginibacter sp. | reverse complement strand
ACCAAAAAAAATAAAAATGCCGGCATTAAAGCAAACAATATATTCATCAATATCGTATTATGTTCATATGCAATTTCAAAAGCCATTTTACTGAGTTTCTTATAATTATAAACAGTGTCTTTGTCTGTATGATATTTCGCTCTTGCAACTTTGGTTTGAGGCAATTCTATTTTAGTTTCTCTCAACTTTTTAGAAGTGTCAATGGTAGAAATATTTTTATCATTTGTCTGTCGTTGAGTACAGCCAAAAAATAAAATTGTCGTTATGTAAATTAGGGTCTTCATAAAATAGCCACAAACATGTAAATTTATGCTGCAAGAAGCTGCTCACCAAAAATAATCAATATCTTAAAAGCATTTATTGTTTTACAAATTCAATTGTCATTAGTCAATACAGAATATAAGCCACACTGTTTTATGATCATAAATTTCATCAACGCTTAAATAAAAGTTGAATAAAGATACTCTGTACAAGAGTCTCTCGCCTTAGGCCAGACCACCGCAGCCAAACAGTATTACCAAAGCTGGTAACCCAAAAAATAAAAGTTGAAGAAAAATAAATTTACTTAACCACTAAAAATCTGGAGGTTTCAACAAGCTTACCGAATTTATCACGTAGTTGGTAATAATAAAAACCCCTGGAGAAATCGGCAAGTGAAAGCGTTATTTTTTGAGGGGTGCTTTTTAATTCGTAAACAATTTTGCCGGTAAAATTGTACACCTGAAAAGACATGGATTTATCATACCCACTCACAAAGTCGAAATTGACTACTGAAGTAGCAGGAATTGGGTAAAGCTTTATGTACTTGGCTGCAACATCGCCGCTTTCGGCAGGTTTATTTTGAGCAGAAGAAGTAAAGTTTAATCCAATAATAAAAATAAGTATGTAAAAAATTTGTTTCAATAGAGTAAAGCTACTTAATGTTACTGATATAATCAACAAAATTATACCACTAAAAAAATGCTTTTTTTTTAAAAATGCCTTCAGGAAATATACCCTGCAGGGTTAAAACGTATAAGTTATGGGTTTAATTGTGCTAATTTATTATTTATTGCCTCAAAGTTGGGTAAATCCCCGGCACTTTCCAGCACCTCGGCATATTGTATAATGCCCTCTTTATCAATTATAAAAGCCGAACGTTTGCTGACACCTTTCATTTCTAAAATCCATTCACTATACAGGGTATTATAAGCAGCAGAAACGTCCTTATTAAAGTCGCTGAGCAGGGTAAAATTAAATGCCTGTTCTTCTTTATATTTTGCAAGGGTAAAAACAGAATCTACAGAAATGCCTAAAACTACTGCTGTGCTGTTATTATACCTGCCAATATCATCTCTTACAGTACATAGTTGTTTGGTACAGGTGCCTGTAAAGGCTTGGGGAAAAAATTGCAGTATTACAATTTTACCCTTGTAATCGCTGAGGTTAACTTTATTTTTTGCAGAGTCGAATAAACTAAATTCCGGGGCTGCCTGTCCAATTTCAATTGCCATAATAATGATTTAATTCTTTTGTAAAGTAAATGGTATAAAATTAAATAACATTATTTCCATCATTTTGTTTAGTTACTCTGTTCAAAAATTTTAACCAGATTTTTGTTTTTATTTAAACTCAATTTTGGTGGCAAAATATCAATGATCTGCTGTTTTAAAACATCAATCAATTTCTTTTTCATATAATCACGGTGTGTAACCAAACTTACTTCTCTTACAGGTGCAGGGCTTTTAAAATGCCGTATCATATTTAATTGCTTGGTACTAAAATCCAGTGTGGCCAGTTCGGGTAAAATGGTTACGCCGTTATTTAGCTCCACCATTTTCCTTAAAGTTTCCACGCTTCCGGCTTCGTATTCAAAATTGCTTTTTTCTTTGGTTTGTTTTTTAAGTTCACATAAATTTATTATTTGAGAGCGAAAGCAATGGCCTTCTTCCAAAAGCCACAATTCTTTTAAATCAATATCATCGGCCAGCACATAAGTTTTTTTAAAGGCGGCATTTTTTTTAGAAACATACGCCACCAGCTCTTCATAAAATAATGGATACTCAGTTATGCTGGGCTCCTGCAAAGGAGTTACTAATAATCCAGCATCAATTCTGCCTGTTTTTAATTTCTCTACAATAATATCGGTGGTCATTTCTTTTACCTTAATGGTAACATCTGGATATTTTTTTAAAAATGGTTGCAGAAACAAAGGCAATAAATAGGGTGCCAGTGTTGGTATAATGCCAATTTTTAATTCCCCCTGTAAGATGCCCTGTTTATCGCTGATGAGCTGATCTATTTTTTTTACTTCGTTTAAAATAATTCTTGCCTGCTGAATTATTTCTTCACCAATTTCGGTTGGTATAACAGGCTGTTTGCTCCGGTCAAAAATTTTACTGCCCAGTTTTTCTTCCAGCTTTTGTATTTGCATACTTAATGTAGGCTGAGTAATAAAACATTTTTCGGCGGCCTTGACAAAGTGCCGGTGGGTATCCACCGCAACAATATATTCCAGTTGAGTAATTGTCATACTGTAAAAATAGATATTTCCTATGTAATTATAATTACTATCAATAGCGTTTATAATTTGGTTAGCGTAAAATTGAACTTCTTCAAATCATTTATCTAAACATTATTTTATGTGAAACAAAAAATTAGCTACCGCTTAGGGAGGGCCAATTGAACCTGATGTAAACTATAAAGAGACTGACATGCCATTAGAAAGCACAATGGCTGATTGGTACAACAGCAATGGTGAAGGGAAGGATGATTATTTTATACCAATTAGATATTAAAAGTATTCTGTCAGCCTCAGCCTGTCGAAATAAAATCTAATCCGCACAACAAAAAATATTTATAAACAAAAAAGATAAACGGGGCCATGGTATCTTAAAGGGCTAATTGTTTTTTGTCAGCGGTTGTTTTTCTGCTGCCGCTTCTTTTTTATTTTTTCTCTTTTCCTCACGGCGAAGTATTCTTTCTGCCTTAGTAAGTTTATCATAATCTTTACGGTAAGTTATTTTTACACCCGTTTTGTTTCTTTGGCTGCCGGTTAAATCAGTTGCAACTATGCTGCTGCGGTTAAAACCCACAGCTCTCCACCTGCCATCTTTGGTAAGCATATACTCAATGGTAATATCGGGGCTTACTAAATTTTTATTAGCCAGTAATACATTAGGGTTATTAATATCAATATTGCCACCAATTAAAACAACCAGCCTGTTATTTAAAAGTAGCCTTAAACCTGTTTTTACATTTGCCTGCAATAACGCTGCAGTGCTTTGTAAATCGAAACTGGAATTAAAATCAAGATAAACAGATGCTACTCCATTGGTAGCTTTTTCTAATCCTTTATTAAATATCCCTGTAAGCCAGCCCGAAACAACACCACCTATTGAATTGGCAGCAAGTGTAAATGGAGTATTACCCGATAATACATTTTGCTGGCCCGAAATAAATGAATTGATCAACAATAAACTTGCTACCTGTTTATTCATTTCGCTGGGCTCTTTTCTAAAACCATCCAATTTATTTTGAACAAAATAATCGCCTTTGTACGGGCTTTGATCGGGCAACGCAAAACTAAATTGAATGTCAGGTTTATTTAAAATACCGGTTAAGGATGCTATAATTCTTATATCCCCTCTTTGCTTATAACCATTAGAAGAAGAGATGCTGCTGAAGTCAACATTTTCTGCCAAATATTCAGCCTCAATATTTATGTTAGCAAGATAAGGATCGCCACTCCAGGTAATAGAAGAACCTTTGTTAAGTGTAAAAGGTTTTTTTAAAAAAGTTTGAAAATTAAAAGTGTAATCTCCTTTTGTAATATCGTACCTGCCTCTTATACTTAATGGCGTTGTGGTGCCTACCTGAATTTTTAAATCTCCGTTTCCCTGGCCTTTTATTATGTCACCTGTTGCTTCATCTAATATTACATCTATCTTACAGGCAGGGTTAGCCTTTAAATCCATATCAACAAAAATATTACTGGCCTGTTTGCCGGTAACGTCTTCCATTTTGGTACCAAACTGTATAAAATCAATATAATCTATAACACCTGTTTCCCTGCCAGAACCGGTTGGTAAATAAATATGGCTGCTGTCTAATATAGATGGCTCCCCATTAATTTTCATCCGCATATCAGTAATATCGCCATTTAAACTCATGGTTGCTTTACCAATAACTTTTCCGTAAAACTGTGTATTATCTTTTTGTGTTGTATTCAGCAATAACATTTTGCCGGTTTCAACATTTACATTATCAAATGCAAAATCCTGAAAAAATTTGTGGTACAATTTTCCACTTACTGTTCCGGTATTGCCAAGGGTATCTTTTATTTGCAATGTTCCAAAATCAATTTCACCGGGATTGAAAATAATAGTTTCGTTAGTGAACTGGTATTTACATTGTGTGTATTTTACTTTTAACGAACCATCGGTTACTGTTGCAGTGCCTGTTATAGTTTTATTGTCGCCGCTGCCACTTACTTTTAATTTGCCGGCAAGATCTCCCTGCATATTACTGAAAATGTTACCGAGATAATTATCCAGCAAGGCAATATCAAAGTGCTCCGCTAAAAAGTCAATATTCATCCGGTTATCCAGGGTGTCTTTGTAATTTATGCTGCCATCTACATTAAATTTATACAGTTTATTATCTGAACCGGCTTTAAATTTTATTAATCCTGTAGCAGTATTTACATCACCTTTTAATGTGGTGTTGCCAATATCTTTATCATCTAATTTAAAATTTTCTGCCAGCGCATCATATTCAATAATTTGTTTTCCAAATGGATCTTTCAGGGTAATGGTGCCAGTTAATGTACCTTCGAGCCTTGGCTTTTTTAAAAAGAAAGGTGTAAAATCATCTATGTTTACTTTTTTAAGTTTGGCTAACACGTTAGTATTGTCGGTGCCATCACCTGCATCTTCTGTGGAGATCACAATTTCCTGGTTGCCCTGTACAAATTTTACTTCGCTGGCATCAACATAAGATTTGCGAATAGTTAATTCACCATCTTTTTCCAGTTGCCATTTTTTATCATTTATAATAAAAGAAGAAGGAGCAAAATTTATTCTTACGCCATCTTTTAAAGTTTGTACTGTTGCATTTAACTCTGCTTCGCTCAGGGTTTTGCTGGCACTTGTTTTTAATGCAATAACCGAAGCATCGTTGTGCGATTTTATGGATAGATCGGTTCCGGGAAAATGAAGGCTGTCGTTTAAGACAATATCGCCGGTGGTTATTTTTGTATTCAGCGTATCTAAATTTCCACTGCTTACGAGATTAACACCGTTAAATACTTTTTTATCGTACTCAAACTGAGGCACAATTGCATTTACATTCAGTTCGTTTTTTGCAAGGTTAAGGTTACCGCTGAAGGTGGAATTATTAAAACCTTTTAATTTTTTATCAATCAGCTGCACATATTCATCCACCTCTTTTGTTTTAATAAAAAAACTAAAATCCTGGTCGCTTACACTGTAATTAGGTTTGGGAATATAAGCAGGGTAGTAGCGGTTTAAAAAAACTTTAAAAGCATCGGGCAGTTCTAATATTTTAAACTTGCCGGTTACATTCCCTTCCACTTCGTTTGATTGAAAAGAGAGGTATTTTTTATTATCTGCGATGTAAGAATTTAATGTAAGAGAATCGAAAGATAACTTGTTGCCGTTATGCAGCAGCGTGGCACCATAAACTGATGCGGTGCCTAAAAAATTATCGATGGTATTACCTGTAAAGTTTAATTTAAAACGGCCATCTAATGCAACATCATCTTTAGTAAGGTGTAGTTTTTTTAAATCAGACTTTGCTAAAACTGCATCAAAATTAAATACCGATTCTTTACCTGCAAAACTTACCGAACCATCAAACTGTTCAATTTTTAAATTAGGGTCATCTACTTTTCCGTGGCCGGTAAAAATTTGTTTATCAAACTTGCCATCAACAATAATGTTGGTGTAATTGTAACTGTTAGCTTCTAACTGGTGAATATTACCTTTAAAAGTGGCGTTTAAATTTTTAAGTGCAAATCCGCTGCCAACAATATTTCCATCTAAAGCAATATTGCCAACAGCATTACTATTAATAAATTGCCCCAGTTTAAAACCGGCAGAAGATATTTTACCCGAATAGGTGGCAGGTTTGTTTTCCGGCAATTTCATGTTTATGTCTGCAACTATATTACCAAGATTAGTGCTTATAGTGCCGTAGGTTACAAAATCATTTATAAAGCCTGTATAATTTCCTTTAAAATTAATATTGCCCAATTTGCTTAAAGCAGGCTTTGTTATATTTTTTAAAGAAGGTATAATTGCAGAAAGATCGGTGAAATTTGTTACCAGGTTATTCGATTTAAAATCGATAAAAGTATTGTTGATATCGGGCAAACCTCTCAAAGCAATATCACCATCAACAGATGAGTTACCAGTTTTGATGATCATTTTTTTTGCAGTAAGGTTATCAACCGGGCCTTTTGCAATGCCCTCAATGTTAAAAGTACGTTTCCATGTTTTTAATGCTGGCGCAAAAAAAGCAATATCATCACTGTTGATATAACTGTTTTCAAAATTTCCTTCAAGGGTAACGTTGTGTATAAAACTGCTGAGGTCATCATTAAAATCTTTATACCGCATTGAAAAATAGTTACCCAGTTTGCTTTTATTGGTTTCTAAAAGCAGGTTTCTAAATTGCATTATGTCAGGCGTAAATTTCATGCTGGCCTGCAGGTTTTTTAATTCAAAGCCACTTTTTTCTTTTGCTTTTAATTTAATATCGGTGGTTAAAGTATCATTAAGAAAAACAGCGTTTTTAAGGGTACCCGTTATGCTGGTAAATGCAAGGTGCTGCCCGTCAAACCTGTCGGTGTAAGGTTGGCGCAGGGTTTCCTTTTCGTTAATAAAACTGGCATTGGTAAGGTCAATATTTTTTATACTTACCATCCAGCCTTCTGTATTCCACTGCAGGGCAGATAGTACAGGGATTTTTGGAACAAGATCCCTCAGGTTATCATTATCAACTTTTGGTTTATTGCCGGTATAATTTGATTGTAAAAAGTAGGGGGCATCTAACTTTAAATCCGAAATATAAATGCGCCTGCTGTTGAAATTAACTGTATCTGCTTTTAAGTCAAGTTTTTTTATGGCCACTTTCATATCCTGGCCCACCCATTTATCTTGCTTATTAAAAAATACATTCTCTAATTGAATTACCTGAAGGTCAAATTCAATTCCGCCATTAGAAGAATTACTTTTTTTAGGACTTGAAAAATAATCAACCAGGAACTGGTAATTCCAAACCGAATCGGTACGGTTAATATTAACCCTTGCATTTTGCAGGCCGATATATTTTAGTGTGGCATTTTCTTTAAAAAAAAACCAATCGGTAATATTTACTTTGGCAGAGGCAGCGTATATTAAAGTGTCTTTCTTTTTATCTTCTACCAAAACGCCATCAACAATTAAGGTATTATAAAGTGCAATTTCCACATGCTTTACAGAAACCTTTGTTTGTAATTTTTTTGAAAGACTGGCCGTAACCTTATTTACTAAAAAATTTTGAAAAGGCGTAAGGTTAATGATACCCCATAAAAATATAAACAGCAGGATTATGAAAAGAAAAAAAGAGAGTTTTTGTTTAAGTTTTTTAAAAATAAAAAGCCAGCCGATCAGCCAGCCAGCCAGTAAAAAATAAAAAAGCCATTTGT
>NZ_JANPCM010000726.1:0-20125 GCF_031430955.1 Ferruginibacter sp. | reverse complement strand
GCAGCAGCAGGCGGCTCTCCTTCGCCGTGGGTACTTACAACTGCCAGCAAATATTCTTCTTTAGTTAAGTCGGTAAGGCGGTACTGGTCCATGCCTACCACTTTTGCATGCACATGATGTTGTTTTGCTTTGGCTGCAAAGTCTGTAGCTAATCTTTTTGAATTGCCTGTTTCAGTTCCGTAAACAATAGTAATTTTTTTTGCTGCACTTTCGGTAACAACTTCCTGCTGCACAATTTTGTTTTTTACAATGCCATTCAAATAACCATTCATCCATATCAATTCTTCGTTGCTTGAAGCATTGATAAGGTCCGACAGTATTTTAAATTTATTTTCCACCAGCATCTTCACTTACTTTTAAAAGGTTAATATTTTTATCAATAGAAGTAAAATAATTTTCGTTGGCGGGATTGTTTTGCAGCCATGCAAACTGGTTATGTAATGCTACTACTTTACCAATAATTACCAATGTAGGGGAAGCAAATTTTTTTCCTTTTAAAGCAGCATCGTAATTGTACAAACCGGTAACAGAAACATTTTGTTGCGGCGTTGTTGCCTGCTCCACCACTGCTAATAATTTAGTTGCATCAATGTTGTGCTGTACTAAATTTTCAACAACGGTATCTAATGTTTCGCTGCTCATATAAAAAACCAGCGTATCTCTTGTTGCTGCCAATTCCTGCCAGTATTCATCGGTAACAATATCTTTTTTATAAAAAGTTAAAAACCTTACCGATGTAGCGTAGCCTCTTGCGGTAAGCGGAATGCCTGCATAAGCAGCCGCACCAGATGCCGCCGTTACACCGGGGATAATTTCGTAAGGAATATTATTGTCCACTAAAATTTGTAGCTCATCCAAAATATTACTGAAAAAAGAAACATCACCACCTTTTAATCTTACTACTAATTTATTTTGTAATGCATATTTTAAAAGCAGCTGACAAATTTCCTGTTGCTGTACAGAAGCATCCCTGTTGTATTGTTTACCAACATAAATTATTTCAGTACCTGGTTGTACATATTCCTCTAAAATTTTTTCACTTACCAATCTGTCAGTTAAAACAATATCTGCCTGTTGTAAAAAGCGGGCAGCTTTTACTGTTATTAACTCCGGATCGCCGCAACCGGCAGCAGCAAGAATTACAGCCCCTCCCGACCTCCCCCGGGGAGAGGAGTTGCGGAGCTGCAAATCTTTATCTTTCTTTTTTTCCGGCATATCAGCATTTACTAATTAATCAACAACATAAATCTTCGCTTTCATCTTCTCCATTTCCCTCCCCGCCATCCGGCGGAAGGATAGGAGGTGCTTTCTCCTTCGTGGAAGATTGAGGCGCTAATACAATCCCTCAATACTCAAATATCTTTCCCCGGTATCATAATTAAACGTCAACACTTTTGAACCGCTGGGAATTTCTTTTAATTTTTTTGCAACAGCAGCTAAAGAAGCGCCTGTAGAAACGCCAACAAAAATACCTTCTTCTTTTGCGATGCGTTGTGCATAAGTGTAGGCCTCCTCTTTACTAACCTGTATAATACCATCTAAAATTGCAGTGTTTAAAATGGAAGGTATAAAGCCTGCACCAATACCCTGCAACGGATGCGGTGATGGTGCACCACCACTTAATACCGGCGATAACTCAGGCTCCACTGCAAATACTTTTAAGCCGGGCCATTTTGCTTTTAATACTTCTGCAACACCGGTAATATGTCCGCCGGTACCCACACCTGTTATGATGTAATCCAGTCCATCAGAAAAATCATTTAAGATTTCAAGCGCTGTTGTTTTGCGGTGAATATCTGTGTTGGCAGGGTTATCAAATTGCTGTGGCACCCAGCTATTTTTTGTTTCTGCTGCCAGTTCATTTGCTTTTTCAATAGCACCTTTCATTCCTTTTTCTCTTGGTGTTAAAACAAATGCTGCACCATAGCTGCTCATTAATCTACGCCTCTCAATACTCATACTTTCGGGCATTACTAAAATAATTTTGTAACCTTTTACTGCTGCTACCAATGCTAAACCAATTCCGGTGTTGCCACTGGTAGGTTCAATAATTACACTGTCTTTATTTAATAAGCCTTTGCTTTCTGCATCTTCAATCATAGATAATGCAATGCGGTCTTTGATGCTGGCACCGGGATTATTTTTTTCTAATTTGATCCACACTTCGTGGTTGTTTCCGAAAAGACGATTGATCTTTACATGCGGCGTATTGCCAATGGTTGCTAAAATATTATTTGCTTTCATCTGTATTTTTTAAATAAAATAATTATAAGGTTCTAAAAAAGATTTTTTATCCTGTATGGTTACATCGGCTTTTTGAAATACTACAGAAAAAGGCTGCACTGCATTGGTGAGCCAAACGTTACCACCAATTACACTGTCATGGCCAACAATAGTTTCGCCACCTAATATTGTTGCGTTGGAATAGATCACTACATTATCTTCAATGGTGGGATGTCTTTTTTCGCTTGCTTTTTCTTTTTGTACACTTAATGCACCGAGTGTAACACCCTGGTATATTTTTACATTATTACCAATGTTGGTTGTTTCGCCAATTACAATACCGGTACCATGATCAATTGAAAATGATTGGCCAATTGTTGCACCTGGATGGATATCGATACCCGTTTTACTATGTGCATATTCGCTGATGATACGGGGCAATAAATTAATTTTTTGTAAGTGTAATTGATTAGCAATACGATGAGCCGCTATTGCAAAAAAACCGGGGTAAGCCACTAAAACTTCATTAATATTTTTTGCTGCAGGGTCAGCTTCATAAATGGCCTGCGCATCTAATAAAAGCTTTTGATATAAGTCAGGGATGGTTTTAAAAAATGCGCTGGCTTGTTCATCACTGTATTTCTCCTCATTCAAAACCGGGTATAATAACAATTGCAATTGCCGCTTTAATTTTTTTAACTGCGATTGAATTTCAAACTCATTATTATCAGCTTCGCTTTTGCAAATAAATAATACTTCAAAAAGTTTACGAACAAAACGCCTGGCCCTGTTACTATCCGGTAAAGAACAACCCTGTTGTTTTTTAAAATTTGCTATTTCCTGAAAAAAAATATTTTCCATAAAATTATTATTGAAACAAAACTGCTGCTACTGTGGCATTACTTGTTTCGTCGATTAAAATTGCAGCGCCATTGCTGCGGTTATTTTTATAACTGTCAAATACAATTGGTGCTGCAGTTTTTATTGATGCCCTTACAATTTCATTTAGTTTAACCTGCTGTACATCTTCAATATGTTCTAAACTGTTTACATCAATTTTGTAAGCCAGGTTTTTTATTACTGTTCTTACACTGCGGTTATTATGCTGTAATAAGTATTTGTTACCATTTTGTAACGGTTTATCATCCAGCCAGCAAAATAAAACATCTGCTTCATTTGTGGCAGTAATATTTTCTGTTGATTTTACAATGGCATCGCCACGGCTGATATCAATGTCATCAGTTAATAAAAGAGTTACACTTTGAGGTGCAAATGCTTCGGCTACTTCTATTCCTGCAATTTCAATTTTATCAATTGTAGTTTCAATACCTGCCGGTAAAATTTTTACTTTATCACCTTTTTTATAAATGCCGCTGGTAATTTTTCCGGCATAACCACGGTAATCATGCAACGCTTCAGTTTGCGGACGAATAACATACTGCACCTGGAAACGGCTGTGGGTATGGTTTACAGCATTTTCAATTTCTACTTCTTCTAAAAATTCCAGCAAGGGTTTTCCATCATACCATGGCGTTAATAAAGATTTTTCAACAATGTTATCGCCGTTTAATGCACTCAATGGAATGTAGGTTACGTTTTTAATACCTAACTGTTTTGCTAATTTACTGTATTCAATTACAATGTTATTATACACATCCTGAGAATAATTTACCAGATCAATTTTATTTATTGCCACCACCAGATGCGGAATACCCAGCAACGATGTAATGATACTATGGCGGCGGGTTTGTTCTGCAACGCCGTGTCTGGCATCAATTAATACAATCGCCAGATCAACATTGCTTGCACCAGTAATCATGTTACGGGTGTACTGCACATGGCCGGGGGCATCGGCAATTATAAATTTTCTTTTGTCGGTACTGAAATAGCGGTACGCCACATCAATCGTAATGCCCTGTTCTCTTTCGGCCCTAAGCCCATCCGTTAGTAAGGCCAGATCAATTTCGCCATTGTCTTTATTCTTGGTGCTTTTTTCTATAGCTTCCAAATGATCAGCTAAAATATTTTTGCTGTCGTATAGCAACCGGCCAATTAAAGTGCTCTTGCCATCATCAACACTTCCTGCGGTTATAAATCTTAAAATATCCATTGTAATAATTTGTTATTGTGTAATAAAAAAGTCTGTAGGTGAATGGGCTCATTGACCATTCACAATTCACCATTCACTTCTAAAAATACCCACCCTTCTTTCTATCCTCCATCGCTGCTTCAGTTACCTTATCATCAATTCTTGTTTCGCCTCTTTCACTTATTCTTGTAATTTTAATTTCATTTACCACTTCGTCTAATGTAGCAGCAAGACTTTCCACCGCTGCAGTACAGGTCATATCACCCACCGTTCTGTAACGAACTTGTTTTTTTACAATCACATCAGTTTCATCAATTCTTATAAATGGCGATACAGCAATTAATTGTCCTTCGTGCTCAATCACTTCACGTTCGTGAGTAAAATAAATGGAAGGCAAAGAAATATTTTCGGCACGGATATAATTCCATACATCAAGTTCTGTCCAGTTGCTTATAGGAAATACCCTTACATTTTCTCCTTTATGAATTTTACCATTAAAAATATTCCACAACTCAGGCCGTTGCAGTTTAGGATCCCATTGGCCAAACTCATCTCTTACAGAAAAAATTCTTTCCTTCGCTCTTGCTTTTTCTTCATCACGCCTGGCACCGCCAATGCAGGCATCAAAGCCAAATTCTTCAATAGTATCTAGCAAAGTGTAAGTCTGCAGCCAGTTGCGGCTTGCAAATTTTCCTTTGGGTTCAGTTAAATTTTTTGCTCTAATGGTATCTTCTACTTTGCGTACAATTAATGTAGCACCCACTTCGGTGGCCAGCCAATCTCTGTATCGCAATGCTTCAGGAAAATTATGGCCGGTATCAATATGTACTAAGGGAAACGGAATTTTTCCGGGGGCAAATGCTTTTTTTGCCAGTTGCACCAAAGTAATAGAATCTTTACCACCACTGAATAAAAGCGCCGGCCTTTCAAATTGCGCCGCCACTTCTCTAAAGATGTGAATGCTTTCCGCTTCTAATTGTTCTAAATAATTTAACGTGTGTTTGCTCATATTTTATTAGTCTATTAGTTTAGTAGACTGCTATTTAAAATTTTTTTAACTCCTTACAGTTATCTCTTCATGTATATGTAATCCGCATTCTTTTTTATCAGCATCTTCCCACCACCAGCGACCTGCTCTAAAATCTTCACCGGGTTTAATAGCTCTTGTACAGGGTGCACAACCAATGCTCACAAAACCTTTATCATGTAAAGGATTGTAGGGGATATGGTTGGTACTGATATGTTTTTTTACATCTTCAGTTGTCCAGTGCAATATGGGATGGTACTTTATAATTTGGTTGGCTTCATCCCATTCAACAACAGGCAGGTTGGTTCTGTCTGCAGAATGTTCGGCACGTAAACCCGTTATCCAAACTGCATTTCCTGCCAATGCTCTTTTTAATGGTTCTACTTTTCTTATAAAACAACATTGCTTTCTGTTATCTACCGATTCGTAAAATGAATTGGGGCCTTTGGCTTCTACAAATTCCTGTAGCGCATTTGCCTGCGGATAATATGCCTGTATTTTAGTTTGATATTTTTCGTTGGTGCTGCTCCATACAGAATACGTTTCTGCAAAAAGACGGCCTGTATCCAAAGTAAAAATTTTTACCGGTAAATTATTGCTGAGTATTTCATGTGTTACCACCTGGTCTTCGTAACTAAAGCTGGAAGAAAAGGTGACCTGTCCGGGAAACTGCGTGGCAAGTTGCTGAATAAATTCAGCTATGCTTAGTCCATTAAGCTGGTAGAGTAATTGTGAGATAATATTTTTTTGTGTATGGGGCATTTTTAAAGCATAATTAAAGTTGGAAATATTATTGACAACCTGGTTTAACAACGGTAAACCAGATTGGTGCAACATTTGCACATACACATTATGTGAGGAATATAGAGCATAGCTTTTAAAGTCTATATAATTGGTAGACAAAGATAATGGATAACTTTTAAAATGTCCGTATAAATTTGTCTGCCCCGTTAATTTTAGAAAAATATTAATAAATAGTATAAAAATCCGCCAAAACCCAATAACCCCATTTATGATAACGTTGCCAATTTAATAGTTTGCTGTAATTAAACCACACCAGCCAGTTCAAGACTGCGTTTACTAATTTTCTTATAATCAATATTTTCAATGATAGCATCGGGATAAAGTATCAGGGAAACACCGGGCTGTTTCCACCAATCGCTGGTAAATAATTTATCAGCATGTATTACACCCGACAGCCAGCTAAAATTAAATTCATTATGCCATTCTTCTATCCACTCAAAATTGTCTTTATTTAATTTGCTGATATTATCCACGCTTACAAAAACTTTTAAATAAAAATCATTGGTAAGCCGGGTATCTGTTTGATGATGTATTTTTTTATACTCGTATTTATAATCGTATCGCAATGCAGAAATATCACTCAATACCGCAGAGGCTGTAGGAAATGCCCCGGCACCCTTGCCTTTAAAAAAATGTTTATCCGCAAAAGTACTTTCGGTTGTTACCGCATTAAATTCATTTTTTACATGGTACAGATCGTCGGCCTCGGTTACAAACTGCGGCAATAAAAATGCAGCCAGTTTTCCATTGGTTAATTTTTGTGCATTGGCTACTAATTTAACAGCATATTTTTTTTCTTTAGCAACAGTGGTATCATTTAAAGAAATATTTTCTATCCCATTGAAAATAAAAGCATCTGTTTTTGCTACTACTCCAAATGAATGTGCTAATAAAATCGCCAGTTTATTGGCGGCATCAAAACCGCCAATATCTAATTTAGGGTTACTTTCTGCAAAACCCAGTTGCTGTGCCAAAAGCAAAGCAGCATTAAATTCTAATTGTTCATCAAAAATTTTTGTCAAAATAAAATTTGTAGAGCCATTAATAATTCCTCTTATCGATTGCAAAAGATCGTTATCATAATATTCTTCTAAATTTCTAATGATGGGCATGCTGGCGCAGCAGGAAGCTTCGTACAAAAATGGCGTTTGATATTTTTCCTGCAGTTGCAGCAGTTCTTCAAAATGTTCGGCAATCATTTTTTTGTTGGCACTCACTACCGCTTTACCGTTTTGCAAAGCAGTTTTTACAATTTCAAATGCTGCATCTGCATCATCAATTAATTCTACAATTACGTTAATCTTATCATCATTCAATAATTGTTGTGCATCAGCAGTAAAATTTTCTGCACCAATACTTCTTTTTTTATCAATATTTTTTATGCAGATTTTTTTTATGGAAGATTGTAATGTTGGTGTACTGTGCAGTACATCGTACAAACCTTTACCTACTACGCCAAAGCCAAAAAGCCCGATGGTTAATTGATTAGTTGCCATGAAATGGTTAATTAGTTTATTTGTTAATTGGTTTATTAGTTGATGAACATTCTTACCAGGAAAGTGTTTTTTGAAGTAGTGAGCTTTTTCTCAACCGCCGACAGGGCTGAAAGCCGCTGTCGGGGTTGCCGAAAACAAAAAAGCTCATCCGTAAATCAGATGAGCTTTTAATATTTAGTTGAAGATATTTAAGGCTTTTAATCTGACTTATCTGTCCCGTACGTACGGGATGGAATTGGCACCTTTTCTTTTGTCATCCTGAGCTTGTCGAAGGATAAAAAAAGATAGGTTGTCAAGGCTTCATCGGGCCATTACCCTCTGCCTTTCTTGATAAGAGATGTTTAAAGAACTGGAGCAAAGATATAAGTATAGCCGCGAAATTTCCAAATAAAAAATATAAAATATTTGCAAAGAACGCTACAAGCCTTTACTGTACTGTTTTTTAAGATGTTTTATAATTTGAAATATTGTTAATACTGAAAGACAAAAAAATATAATGGCAATTGAAATAATTAAAATGTCGTTGCTTGTTATAATATTTTTAAGTATCGCTGCTAAAATTGCATTTAAAATTAGTACCAGAATAATGCTGATAAGATTATCTTTTTTGCTTTCAGCATTGATAATTCCCGATATAAACAGGTATAAAACAATTGCAATAAATAATGCTGCATACAATTTGTATAAAAGCGGGGAGATGAGAATATGTAGCACTGCTAAAATTCCTGTACTTAATGACCACTTATCTCCGGGAATTATTATTAATAGCGCTGAAATTGAAGTAAATATTTTGAAGGGGTTTATAGATTTTGCCATTGTACAAATTTGTAAGGGCAAATGTATTGCAATGGATTTTTAAAGTATTTGACATATGTCAAAAAATTGATTAAAGCTTTACTCTTTAATGCTGAAAAATTATTTTAAATTCTTTTTCAGCCATTCTTCCTGAGAATTGGCTAATTGTTCTATTGTAACTAAGGCAGCAATTTTAGCCTGCCCTTTTATAATTGACTTGGTTACAAAAGAATGCTCGATCACTTCATCTTCCTTCATACCCAGCAACTTCATTAATGGTATCATTTTTTCGCTGCCAAAATGTTTAAACAATGGCTCATCCATAGAGCTGTACACAATGATCTTTTCTAAAGGCCAATTTTCTACCAGTGTTAATTCCTTTTGATGCAGTGGATAATGTTCTGCAAAAACTACATTTTTGTTTTGCAACATCCCGCTATGCATATTTTTTGCATCTATCACTTTCATTTCATCAAGTTGATGCTCCGCAAATATTGTTTTAATTTTTTTTAGGGTTTCGCTAAACCAGCAAATGAATAAGGTATCGGGTTGTGCTTTGGCCAACGCAATGCAGGCGTTTATTTTTGCCGTTGCGCTAATGTAAGTTCTGTCTGTAAAAATGCTTTCGGGTGTGTTATCTTCTTTTTTACCAAATAAATTAAATGACATAATACATAATTGATGATGCAAATTATGCCAAAACGAAAAGAAACCTGGGCAAAGAAATTTTTCCCAAAACTCAGCATCGCATAATACTGAACTTAAAACGGCACAATTCAAAAATATTTTCCAACGGTATTAATAAAACAAATTATAGCCAACTAAATAGTTTAGTTTTTGTTTTATCTTTACAATAAGTAAATACAAATGGCAAAAAGAAAAGTATCTGCAGAAGAAACAGTAGCTAATAACGATTTTATAGAAGTGTTTGGTGCCCGTGAGCACAACCTCAAAAATATTGATATTAAAATTCCAAAAAATCAATTGGTGGTTTTTACCGGCGTAAGCGGCAGCGGTAAATCATCATTGGCGTTTGATACTATTTATAACGAAGGCCAGCGCCGTTACATGGAAAGTTTTGGTGCCTATGCCCGTCAGTTTGTAGGCGATATGGAGCGGCCTGATGTGGATAAGATCACCGGACTTTCTCCTGTAATCTCTATCGAACAAAAAACTACCAACAAAAATCCACGAAGCACTGTAGGCACCGTTACAGAAATTTATGATTTCCTGAGATTACTATATGCAAGAGTAGGAGAGGCCTACAGTTATAATACCGGAAAAAAAATGGTGAAGTTTAGTGAAGAAGAAATTGTTACTGCTATATTTGATAAATATCAAAATAAAAAAATAAGTTTATTAGCGCCATTGGTAAGAGGAAGAAAAGGACATTACAGGGAACTGTTTGAAGAAGTAAGAAAAAAAGGTTTTTTAAAAGTTAGGGTAGATGGAGAAATAAAAGACCTGGTGGCTAAAATGCAGGTTGATCGCTATAAAATTCATGATATAGAATTGGTGGTGGACAGATTGCCGGTGAATGATGAAATGAAATTTCGGCTGAGCCAGAGTGTGCAAAAAACTTTGCAGTTGGGAAAAGATTTAATGTTTGTAGCCCCATCCCAACCTCCCCCCGGGGGGGAGGAGCTTAAAAATCCTGCAAAAAAGAAAAGTACTAAAGAATCGAAAGAGTCTGAAGCCCCTACTCGGGAGGGATTTGGGGAGGCCGTAGCTATATTTAGCAAACAATTGATGTGCATCGATACCGGCATCAGTTACGAAGAACCATCACCCAATGCCTTTTCATTCAACAGTCCTTATGGTGCTTGCCCCACATGTAAAGGTTTAGGCAATGTATATACTATTGACATGGACGAAGTGCTGCCCGATAAAACTAAAACGGTAAAAGAAGGCGGCATTATACCATTGGGAGAAGAAAGAGAAGCCAGCGTTTACCAACAGGTGGTAGTGTTTGGAAAAAAGTATAAAATTAATTTAGCAAAACCAATAAAAGATCTGCCTAAAGAACATTTGGATCTGTTATTGTACGGCGATCAAAATATTGACGGCGATTTAAATTTAGATCTGAGTGATGAAACTGTTCCGTTGGAATATACCGGTAGCTACGAAGGCATAATCCCGATGCTGAAAAGATGGTTCACTTCTCCTAACAGTAACGAAGCATTAAGGGCATGGGTAGAAAAATATATGCAATTGGCCGATTGCACCACCTGCAACGGTACACGACTAAAAAAAGAAAGCCTTTGGTTTAAAGTAGATGACAGAAATATTGCAGAATTGAGTGCCATGAATTTAGATAATTTAGCGGCATGGTTTGATGGAGTAGAATTGAGGTTGAATAATAAACAAAACGCTATTGCAAAAGATGTTTTAAAAGAAATACGGGAGCGGCTGCAATTTTTATTAGATGTGGGATTAACTTATTTAAGTTTAGGCAGGCCCTCCAGAACACTGAGTGGGGGCGAAAGCCAAAGGATTAGGCTGGCCACACAAATAGGCAGCCAACTGCAGGGCATTACTTATATTTTAGATGAACCAAGTATTGGATTGCATCAAAGAGATAATCAAAGATTGATTGCTGCACTGCAAAATTTACGTGATATTGGTAACAGTGTTCTGGTAGTAGAACATGATAAAGATATTATGCTGGCCTCCGATTATTTAATTGATATTGGCCCCAAAGCCGGCACACATGGCGGACAAATTGTTACCCAAGGCACTCCGGCATTTGTTCTAAAATCTAATTCGGAAACTGCACAATATTTAAATGGTAAAAAAAATATTGACATTCCAAAAGAGCGCAGAAAAGGAAATGGAAAATTTATTGAACTGAATGGTGTAAGCGGAAATAATTTACAAAACGTTTCTGTAAAATTTCCGCTGGGTAAATTGATTTTAGTAACCGGTGTAAGCGGCAGTGGCAAATCAACTTTAATAAATGAGACTTTATATCCGTTGCTGAATAAATTTTGTTACAACAGCAAAGCCAATCCATTGCCTTATAAAAATATTAAGGGCATGGAGTTGATTGATAAAGTTATTGAAATAGATCAAAGCCCCATTGGCCGTACACCACGTAGCAACCCTGCAACCTATTGCGGATTTTTTACCGATATCAGAACTTTATTTGCTGCAGTGCCCGAAGCAAAAATTCGTGGTTACAATGCAGGCCGTTTTTCTTTTAATGTAAAAACCGGCAGGTGCGATGTTTGCGAAGGCGGTGGCATGAGAGTTATTGAAATGAATTTTTTACCCGATGTTTATGTGCATTGCGAAAAATGTAATGGCAGAAGATACAACAGGGAAACTTTAGAAATTCGTTACAAAGGAAAAAGCATCAGCGATGTACTTGATATGACGGTGGATGAAGCAGTAGAATTTTTTCAGGCAGTGCCTTATATTTTTAGAAAAATAAAAGTGTTGCAGGAAGTTGGTTTAGGATATATCACCCTTGGGCAAAGTGCAGTAACACTCAGCGGTGGCGAAGCACAACGTGTAAAACTTAGTACCGAGCTTGGTAAAAAAGATACGGGCAAAACATTTTATATTTTAGATGAACCTACAACAGGTTTACACTTTCAGGATATACAGCATTTACTGGAAGTATTAAAAAAATTGGTAGACAGGGGCAACACCGTTTTGGTAATTGAACATAATATGGATGTAATAAAAGTGGCCGATCATATTATTGATATTGGCCCCGAGGGTGGCGATGGTGGTGGCAAAGTTTTATTTGAAGGTGTGCCCGAAGGATTGATAAAAGTAAAAGAAAGTTTTACCGGCAAATTTTTGCAAGCGGAGTTACAATAGATTGTTTGCTTAGTTTAGAAAAGTATTCAAAACTCACGTCAGCGTTTAAGTAAAGCAAATTGTCAAATATAGAAGTATTAATCTCTTAAAATAAAAACTATTGTTATGAGCGATGATAATATTGGCAGATTTTTCAGCTATGATGATATGGATGATGCCGACGATGATGAAAAAAGTGAAAGCTGGAAACCGATAAAGCAACACGGAAATGCATTATATCGCAAAAGCATAGATATTTTAAATCTTGCACAAACCATGTGCGATATGTTGCCCGAAGATGATGACCATGCAGAAAGTACAAAGCACATGATTATGCAAAATGCCTATCTTATTCCTGCTAAAATAAAAGGTGCTATGGCAATGAAATATTACAGCCTGATGATAGAGAATGCGGTAATTGTAAAAGTAAATGCTGTAGAATTAAGGACTGCTCTTTGGGCATGTAATACATTGCATGGTATAGAACAGCAATACACTGATGTGCTGCGTAACGAAATAGAAGCCTTTAGAAAAATATTTATTGATTGGATAAGTTCTTTTATTAAAGAAAATGATTTGCCCGACGAATGGCATTTATTTAACGACCCTGCTTCTTTTCCTGATGATGTTGAACCATTTAATGCAAAAGATTTTTTTGAGAACTTTGATCCTGAAGATGATTAAAATAAAAAATTCACCTGCCTTGCGGCGGATGAATTCCTTATTCGATTATTTCTACTCACAAAAATTAGTAAAAAGGATAGCAACGAAATTGTAAGATGGTGGTTTCAGGGGTAGCAAGTAACATAAAAATATTCCTTGGTATCCTCGGGGGTTAACTTCTGTTGTATCGCTTTGTACTAAAAAACTTTAAAATTTCATATAATGCAATATTAAGAACATGCAGGTTAAAAAAACAAATGCAGCTTTTAATGTTGTTGGGTTAATTTGTAAATTATTATTCATAGATATAGGTTTTTAATATTAATAAACCGATGGGCACCTTGTTTGTCTTGCTGCCCTTCTTGCAAATGAACTTTCATAAATTGGTCCCAGCCTGATGCCTACTTTTGCAATAACAGAAAAATAAGTATCACCATATTTTAAATCGCCACGTTGCGTTCCTGCAGGATATCTCGTCATACCCGGATAAATAATTCCAATAGATTTATCGTATAATCTTGTTGCAAGTGCTGCCTCCTGTGCAGGTAAATACTTGGCAAAATTTCTTGGATCAATATAATTTTGACTTAAATCATCAATGTAATCAGTAAAAGTTTTTCTGTATAGCAATTCCACACCTGCACTTATCCTGTCGCTCACATAATATTTTATACCTCCGCCAAATGGAATATTCATTTGTGTTAAATCATAAGGTTTACTCTTAGGGTATTCAGCCATTCCCTGGCCTTCAGTACGTAATGGATGTAAATAATACCAGGTTTTATTTCCCCTGCTGTCTTTTAAAGAACCTTGTGGATTGAAATGAAAAACACCAATACCAATTAAACCATAAGGCCTGAACCTTGGTTCATTTTCCGGATCGTTACTAAAAAGCATGGTGGGATATAATTCAAGACAGGCATTAGCCTCCCAAACATTTGTCCTAAAATCCAGGTTACGTTGTTTCCGCCATAATTCATCAAGGCCATTAGTATTAATTGCAGCATCATCGCCTTCTAAATAAGTAAGGGCTGCCGATAATCTTAAACCAGCCCATTTTGTTGGGTACATAGTTACATATGCACCTTTCATTAATTTGGTAAATTCTAAATTAACATCTTTTGTAAAAGCGTGGGTCCCTTTGCCGGCGTTACCGCCCAAGTCGCCTAAAAAAAAACTTGGGCCAAAGTTTAAGCCAACTTCCCATTTAATTTTTTCGCCACCAAAAATAAATCCCTGGGAATATGATTTACTAAGGAGTGTAAAGCAAATCATTAAAAGCAATAAAGACTTACCAAAAAATTGGGGTAAACGTGGTTTCATCAGACATTAGATTTAGTATTTTCTACAGATATTGGACAAATAACAAAGCGAATAAATTTTCACTATTCTTTCATCACACAAAAAAATTTACAGCGCTATTCATTAAAACGGAAGCTTGTGTTAAATATTGTTTTTGTCTTTACAATTATTTTAACAGCAGCATTTCTATATGTGGAATATTATCTTCTAAATATTCTTCGCTGCATTGTAAAAACCCCATGCCTTCATAAAATTTTTTTAAATACAACTGGGCACCAATTTTTATTTCGCTGCAGTTAAAAAGGCTAAAAGCATTGCCGATGCTTAATTCCATCAGTTGTTTGCCCATGCCGCTGCGCCTGAATTTTGGAGAAGTAACCACCCGGCCAATGCTGGCCTGGGTATAGGAAATTCCCTGCGGAATTATACGTGTATAAGCTGCCAATATATTTTTTTGCCAGCCCATAAAATGATAACTTTTTGCATCTTTATCATCCGCATCCTGGTACACACAGTTTTGTTCCACCACAAAAACTTCGTTACGCAATTGCATTATGGCATATAATTCTGCAGGGGTTAAGTCATCAAATTTTTTAAGTGTCCAATTTATTTCCATAGTAGCAATTCGCCTTTGGCGTTTTTTCATTTTTGTAATCAGCATTTTTTCTTAGGTCAACTTCATTGGTCTGGCCTAAGGCGAGACACTCTTCAACAGTATATCTTCATTCAGCCCCATAAATTCATTACTCCATTAATTATATTGCACCTCTTCATTCTCTGCACCTCAGTTTACCATTAATTTGCATTATTCATTTTAAACAACATCACATCTGCAATAGATTTTGCCCTTGTTTTTGCCAGCGTTGCAATTTTACCTTTATACAATTCATCTACAGTGGATGTAAATAAATATAACCAGCTTGTAAAATGTTCTTTTTTCAACGATACTTTATTATTCAGATCGTAATGCACTTCCATCGCATTTTTTTTATACACCGGGTTATCTAATAAAATAGTTTCCCAAAAATCTACTATCACCGGTATATGATGTGGCCAGTCCATAGCCACCACTTCATTAAAAATAAAACCTATCGTTGTATCCAGTTTTACTTTTTCATAAAAACTAACAATCAATTTTTCAATATCTGCCCGGTTTTCAATATCGCTCATTTAGTTTTTTTTAAGTAAGGCAAAATTGCATTTATGCTCACCGGTTTTTGCTGGTCGTCAATTTCAATTACAATTACATACCCATCGGCTCCACCAGCTTTTTTAACCGCATCAACTAATTTTTGCTGGTTGCTGACGGTTCGTTTACCATCTGTTGTACTCCAAATTTCTTTAGTACACAAACATCCTTCAGTTGGCGTAAGCGGATAATAAATTTGGCCTTTGTAATATTCAGGATCAACAGTGGTGCCATGTGCAATAATTTCTGTTCGTCCTATTACACTTGCATAATAACTTTGAAAAATCGGGTGATAACTTTGTAATGCTTTGGGTAATAACTGCTGGTATAATTCTTTTGTCCAAACAGAATCTTTAATGGTACTGTCTTTTAAAAAATGTTGTACACTCGTTTCGAAGGGCATGGTTAACTGTATATTTTCAGTTGTACCAATGGCATCAATTTTACTTGTACCAAAACCATACATTCTAAAAATACCCTGCGGTGTATTGCCGTTGGTTAAATATCCGGGCAGGTTGCTGATGCTCCTGGCCAATTGAGGCACAGAAAAAATAATGCCCTTATCATCAGTAATAAAATTGCCGTTGGTATCTTTTATAATAACAAGGCCGGGATAGTTTCTGTTTTTTCTTTGAATACTATAAACAACAGTATTGCCTTTTAAATAATTGCTGTTTATTAAGAGGTTTAATTTTAGTTTCGCTTTATAGCTTTCTTTTTCTGCCAATTGCATAATGGGCCAAAGCAGTTCGTATAATATATATGAATCAGTTTCTGCATTATCAAAATTTCCCACTTTTTTATTATAGATGACAGCTCCTATTTTGTCTATATTTTTTAATGATTTGTCAGCTTTTAATAAATACTCTGCACACATGGCAAATACTTTTGCATTTTTAGTATTTAAAAATAGTTTGTTGATAGCAGCTTTAAATTCCCAGGTATAATTAGCATACATCAATTCCATCAATGCCCTCTGAAAACCTGCAGTTCTGTTTTCAATACTGTCAAAAGCCATTTTTATTTTTTCATTAACCCACGGTTGTTTGTAGCGTATTAATTCCATCGCATAAAAAGCATCCTGCCAGTCGGCTTCGGTTTCATCGTTTAAGGGTAGCGACAAATTTTTTATGATGGATGTGTTAATGATGTAATTGTAAGTTTTCTCCCGGTTGGCTTTTAAAGCACCCTTATAAAATGGTACTGTAGCAGTTTGTGCCTTGCTGCTAAAACTTGGAAGCAATAAAAAACAAAAAATAAAATAGACGATTGATTTCATCATTACAAAGTAAATGTATTGGCTTAATAGCCGTATTTGTTTTTCCATAAAGTTTTTAAAAACTTGCGCAACTCTTCTTCTCTTGCATTATTACCCGGCGTATAAAACGCAGTGCCTTTTATTTCATCCGGTAAATATTCCTGCGGCGAAAAATTGTTTTCATAATTGTGTGAATATTCATACCCTTTACCATAACCTTCCTGCTTCATTAATTTGGTAGGCGCATTGCGGATGTGTAAAGGAACGGATAGATCGCCTTGAAGTTTTACTGCATTCATTGCAGCACCAATAGCCACGGTAGCCGAATTGCTTTTTGCACTGGTAGCTAAATAAATAGCACACTGCGATAATATTAACTGGCTTTCAGGATAACCAATTTTATTTACCGCATCAAACGCAGCATTGGCTAAAAGCAATGCATTGGGGTTAGCATTACCAATATCTTCACTGGCCAATATTAATAATCTCCGTGCAATAAATTTTACATCTTCACCACCTTCAATCATTCTTGCCAAATAATATACCGCAGCATTTGGGTCGCTGCCACGAATTGATTTTATAAAAGCAGAAATAATATCGTAATGCTGTTCGCCTTTTTTATCATAGAGTGCAACTCTCTGTTGTGCAACATCCATCACTAACTCATCTGTGATTGTAATGGTATCATCAGAAGCTGCCAACTTCCCTCCTTGGCTGGGGGAGGCTGTTACCAGTTCCAATAAATTCATCAACTTCCTTGCATCGCCACCCGAAATATTTATAATCGCTTCTGTTTCTAACAATTCAATCTTTTTTGTTTTTAAAACCACATCGGTTTGTATGGCATGATGTAATAAGGTGATCAGATCTTTTTCGTTCAATGCTTTTAAAATGTACACCTGCGTCCGGCTCAGCAAAGCACTGTTCACTTCAAACGATGGATTTTCTGTAGTAGCACCAATTAAAGTAATGATACCTTTTTCTACTGCCCCCAGTAATGCATCCTGCTGGCCTTTATTAAATCGGTGGATTTCATCAATAAATAAAATTACATTTTCTTGTTTTTTTGCAAGGTCAATTACTTCACGTACTTCTTTTACGCCACTGCTTATGGCACTTAAGGTATAAAACGGCACCTGTAAAGTATGAGCAATGATATTGGCAATAGTAGTTTTGCCCACACCCGGCGGGCCCCATAAAATCATGCTGGGTACTTTGCCCTGCTCAATGGCTTTACGCAAAATACTTCCCTTGCCGGTAAGGTGTTGCTGTCCGGTTAATTCATCCAGTGATGTGGGGCGTAAACGTTCGGCAAGAGGAGGAAGATTCATGAAACAAATTTACCACAAAAAACGGGGAATGAATTTTTTGAAAATATTTAATCTTTTAAAAGTTATTGACGAAAGTAATTATTTATTACCTTAAGCAAAGAGCAATTGCAGTTAAGGAAAAGTTTGACAACTCATTTCTATAAATTATTTTTCACTTTTTTTGAATCTAATATTTCTTTTAACTCCGTAAGTTGTAATGCTGAAATATCTCGTTTTGGTATTGGGTTGGCAAATTGCCTGTTTTGCCAAATAAGTAACCAGTTTTTTGTTATGGCAACCTTAGCTATTTTATCCAGACTTAACTGAGAATTAAAAGATTCTCCTTTCATGGTTAGATTTTCATTGTCAAAATTATATTCGATCAGTTCACTTATTCTATTGCTGATATTGAAATTTCGTTTTGCAACAAAATAAGTAAACAGAGGTAAAAACAATAGCATTACCACCGGAACAATAAGTTGAGTGAATGAAACGCTTGGAATTAGTATTACTGTTACTATTGTAATAAGTAAGAATATAAAGATAAGGACAGTGAAAATTTTTATTGAAATTTTGCTATACAATAAAACTAAGTTTATTTTAATAAAATCTTTTTCTGTTAGTTGTGATTTAATAAGCATAATTTTTTATTCAATTTTTTAAGAAAATGTTTTTAAACAGGAAGATAAAATGTCAATGCTAATATTGAAATACAGATAATTTACGGAAGATAAAAATAATCGAATTAACAATTGTAAACTGTATCACTGCACATTCGACTCCAAAAAAACCTGCACATTATTAAATGCATTACCATAAGTAGCATTATCCCAATCGCCATGGCCTTTGCCATTATATAAAATGTATTGATTGATTACAGCTGCAGCAGTTAATTTATTTTTTACTGCAACAGATTGAGAAGGATTTACCAAAGGATCGGCACTGCCATGTAATAAAATAGTAGGTGGCGCACCTGCAGCAATAAAAGTTACCGGGCTGGAGTTGGTGTAAAGTGTTGGGTTACCTGTTGGCGTTGCACCAATAGCCTGTGCCAGCACCGCAGATAAAATTGTTTGGCCACCAACAGGATTATTGTACATGTCCGTTAAATCGCTTGGACCAAAAAAACTTACAATAGCTTTTGGTTTTACAGGCACAGTATATTTATAACCCTGCAGCATGGCTAAATGTGCGCCTGCACTTGCGCCAATCAAAACATATTTATCGCTTATTAAATATTCGGCTGACTTACTAAAAATAAATTGCAGTGCAGCCTTCACATCATTTTCCTGTGCAGGAAAAACATTTGTTGTGCCTGCAGATAAACGGTAATTAATATTAAAAATAGCGTAGCCGGGTAAACGTCTTTTCATGGTATCAACAAAAGCATTCAAATCAATTTTATCGCCTGTTGTCCAGCTGCCGCCATGTATCATTACCATTACTTTGGTTGCAGTAACGGTTCTGCCTGCCGGTAAATACACATCCATTTTTTGTTGGGCATCGGTGCCGTAAGCAACATTGGGTAATGTTTGTGCAGGAGTGGTAGTAGCGCCACCGCCGGTAGTAGTATTACTGTTTTCTTTTTGGCAGGAATAAAGTATTACAATTATGCCAACTGCCATCAATAATTTATGATATTTCATACTCCAGATTTTATAAGAAAAGATAAAGAAAATTTATGTTAACAAATATGGAATTTTAAGATATTCATCCTAGTTTTCAGATTCAGTTCCTAATTGTGAAAGAACATCGTTGTTTACTACGTCACTTTTAGTTTTTTTGCGAATTATCCAATAAAGAATACATAGGTATATCGCAGTAACTGTCATGCACAAAAATGAGACAGTGTAGAGCGTATGATATATATTCTTATCAAGCCCTCTGTAGATTAAACTTACAGATCCAGCAATAAGTAATACAGTAAGGATGGCGAACAAAATATAAGTAATAGCTCCAAATACTTTCCCTTTTTTTGATAGCTGTTCACTTAATTTATACTTCCTGATTAAACTATAACAGGCCCAATTAAATGGCACTATTATAACTAGGAACAGCGCTAAAAAAATCATGGCTATAGAGAATTCCCCAGGATTTTTCTTTTCGAAACTAAAACTTATGCCTTCGCAAATAAGAAAGAAGGATAAGATAAAATTTAAAAT
>NZ_JANPCM010000725.1:0-1517 GCF_031430955.1 Ferruginibacter sp. | reverse complement strand
AAATGCAGTAAAGGAAAGAAAAACAAATATTCTTACAGGGATAGTAAGTTTAAAAAAGGACTGAATATTACCTGCGCCTGCACGGTGATAATAATAACCAATACATAGAGCAAGTACACCCACAACCCTTATCCAAACTTCGTTTGTATTGGGCAGTTGTAAAGTAGTTAATAAAAAATTGGGAGCAGCAACTAAAGTAATTCCTGTAACATACAAATAGAACCCAAAATAGTAAACAGATTTGGCGGCAGCTGTCATGATGGTTGATTTTAATCAGGTAAAAGTGTTAATGATTAAAGATATAAATTTTATTTGCTTTATCAAAGTGCTGTATAAAAACGAATGTACATCAATTAAAATATTTTAATTTTGATTGTATCATAGCTTATGCATGCAAATCCTCAAATTTCAATTGCAACAGTTGCAGATGCTGCAAGTATAGTTGCCTTGCTTAACAGTGCTTACCATGGCGAAAGTTCAAAACAGGGCTGGACAACCGAAACTCATCTTATTGCAGGTAATCTGCGTACAGATGAAAACGATCTGCAAAATATAATGGCACAGCCCAACAGTGTTGTTTTAAAATATATAAATGAGCAGGATGAAGTTATTGCTTCTATAAACCTTTATAAGTTTTGTAACTAAAATCCTCCATTAAAGTTTGGCGACACTTTAATAAAGTGCAGCAATATTAAATGGAGTACATTTTCTATAAATAGTAAAAAAAAAAATTTTTATATAAACTTATTACAGAAAATGAAAGATTTTAAAAAATATTACATTATTCCGGCAACACCAGAAGAAGTTTACCTTGCAATAACATTACCTCATACCATTCAGTTATGGACGGGGAGCAGGCAGAAATAAGTACCGAACCTGGCAGCGAATTTTCTTTATGGGAAGGAAGCATCGCAGGCAAAAATCTTGTTTTTGAAGAAAATAAAAAATTGTACAGCGATGGTATTTTGATGGGCAGGAAGCCGAATCAATTGTTTCTGTAAAATTGCATCCGCATAAACAGGGCACATCGGCAGAATTACAGCACACCAATATCCCTGACGAAGCCTATAAAGAAATGGTGAAAGGCTGGGATAGTATTTATTTTGGACTATTGATACGCTTTTATAGTTAGAGAATTCTATAATACTGTATTGATGGATATATTATAAAACCCAATTGAATAATTGTTTTACCAACGTTTTTTACATAAAAACATTTAAAAAAAAATACCTATTTAAATATATATTACAGCTTTTGCCCCTATCTTAAGAGACTTATAATTAAATAAATGAGTCTTTCCCTTCAGTTTTTCTATCAAAATTTATCTCTAATTTATTGATTTCTAATTAGTTATATTAATATCTAAATTCATTGAATCAATAATTTATCTTAGATATTTATAATTTTATCCTAAAACTTAATTTTTTTCTATTTTATTTTTATTTTTATTGATAAATATTTAAAATAAATTATAAAAAGGTGAATATTTTTTAATTATAGGTTATTAATGAGTAGAA
>NZ_JANPCM010000724.1:0-3375 GCF_031430955.1 Ferruginibacter sp. | reverse complement strand
CAGTGTATGGTTTTTCTCCACGGATACGTTTTGATTTAACCGTAAACGAATTTACCCGTAACGCATCAGTAAAAGGCGAGCAGGAAATTTGGGGGGCACAATTCTGGAGGCCGTATTGCCATGTAGATGATTTGGCAAGAGCAGTAGTTTTAGTAATTGAAAGCGAAGAGAAAAAAGTAAAATCAAATGTGTTTAATGTAGGCACTACCGAAGAGAATTACAACAAAGGAATGATAATTGAAGAAGTTTGTAAAGTGGTACCTAATGTAAAAGTAAATTATGTGGAAATGAATGAAGACCCACGTGATTACAGGGTAAATTTTGATAAAATAAAAAATGAATTAGGTTTTACAATAACCAAAACAGTTCCTGATGGCGTAAAAGAAATTTATACTCTGATGAAAACTGGTATTATTGACGATGCTTACGGGCCAAAATTCAGGAACATTTAAAGGGCTTTAATGCCGCCTCATCTCTGTTTATTTTTAACCCTTTAATTTTATACAATGTCTTTCAGGAGCAGGATAAAAAATATTGCACTAACCCTTCCACGGTTTTTGGGCCAGGGAACAGCATCTTTTCTCATAAAAACCGGATACCTCATCCGGGGTTCAAAAACCTATGTTTCTTCTCAGGGAGAAAAAATGAAAGGGGGGTATTATGACCGGTATAAATTATACAATTTTGTAGCAGCAGATCAAAACCTGGAGAACGCAGAAATTTTGTTTCTGGAATTTGGTGTTTTTCAAGGCGACAGTATCTTTCACTGGTTGACTATTAACAAAAACAAGCAATCATTTTTTTGGGGGTTTGATACTTTTGTTGGGTTACCGGAAGACTGGGGCCGGGATAAGAAAGGATGTTACACAAATAACGGAGAACTTCCATACACAGAAGACATAAGGTGTGGCTTTAAAAAAGGATTATTTTCCGACACATTACCAGGTTTTGATTTATCCCCGTATAAAGGGTTAAAAAAAATTATTCACCTTGATGCAGATTTGTACAGTTCCACATTATTTGTGCTGGCAGAACTGCGTAATAATATTAATAAAGACGATATTATAATTTTGGATGACTATTTCAGTCCGGCAAAAATGGATCATGAATTTAAAGCACTTGAGGATTTTATAAAAGCATACCCGATGCGTTTTGAAACCGTGGCAAAAACAAATTCGCAAATTGTTATTAAGGTTATATAATAGCTGTAAATAAAAAGCACTTATGTTATTACTCAGCGGCCCCAACATGGCGGGCAACGAATTAAAATATGTTACCGAATGCATTACCACCGGCTGGGTTAGCAGCGTAGGTGCTTATGTTGATCAGTTTGAAAAAATGAGTGCAGAATTTGCAGGTGCAAAATATGCAGTGGCTACAAGCAGCGGTACAACTGCATTGCATATTTGTTTGGTGATGATGGGAGTAAACAGCGATGATTATGTAATTACACCCAATATAACTTTTATTGCCACCTGCAACTCAATAAAATATACCGGTGCCAATCCAATTTTTATTGATACCGATGAAGCTACCTGGCAAATGGATTTAAACTTGCTGGAACAATTTTTAACTAACGAAACAGAACAGCGCAATGGCGTTTGCCATTATAAAAAAGATGGAAAAAGAATTCCGGTAATAATGCCGGTGCATGTTTTAGGTAACATGTGCGATATGGATAAGCTGATGGCTTTAGCCAGGCAGCATAACCTGACAGTAATAGAAGACAGCACCGAAGCACTCGGCAGTTATTACAAAGGCAAACACGCCGGAAGTTTTGGGCTACTCGGCACCTTTAGTTACAACGGAAATAAAATTATTACTACCGGCGGCGGTGGTATGATTATTACTGATGATGAAGCGCTGGCGAAAAAAGCAAAGCATTTAACTACCCAGGCAAAAAGTGATGCCTTTGAATATATACATGATGAAATTGGCTACAACTACCGCCTGGTAAACGTTGCAGCGGCAATGGGTGTGGCGCAGATGGAACAGCTGCCCGGGTTTATACAACGCAAATACGAAATAATTGATTTTTATAAAAAAGAATTGGATGGAGTTGGCGATATAAAATTTCAGGAAGTAAGTGCTGATGTAAAACCCAACTGGTGGCTGCCCACAATTTTTACTGCAAAACAAAAAGAAGTGCTAAAAATACTAAATGATAATAAAATGCAGAGCCGTCCGTTTTGGGTGCCCATGAACCAGTTGCGGATGTTTACCGAAAATATTTACTATAATCATACCGACAGATCGAACTTTGTTTACCAGCATTGTTTAAGCATTCCATGCTCAACATATATTACCAACAACGATTTAAAAGCAGTAGCCGCTAAAATAAAAGAATGTTTTTAATTTTTTTGTTACGGCATTTAATCATTGGTCATCATCGTTGTGTCACTCCTTGTACAGCATACCTTTATTGAGCACTGAGCGAAGTTGAAGTGTTATTTAAGCGAAAAAAAACATCATCACTTAATTATGTACTTATTTTTTAAACGTGTTTTCGATATAGTTACAGCAACTATTGCATTACTATTATTATCACCCATACTAATACCCAGCTGTATTATTTTATTATTTACCGGCGAAAGAGAAGTTTTTTACAAACAAAAAAGAGTAGGGTATAAAAATAAATTTTTCGATATATGGAAGTTTGCCACCATGCTTAAAAACAGCCCTAACATTGGCACCGGCGAAATTACTTTACGTAACGACCCCCGTGTTACCGGCTTTGGAAAATTATTACGCATTACAAAAGTGAATGAGCTGCCACAAATTGTAAATGTATTTAAAGGCGACATGAGTATTGTAGGGCCAAGGCCATTGATGGACGTTAGCGTAAAATTATATCCCGAAGAAATTCGCAATAAAATTTACAATTGCAAACCGGGCATGACTGGAATTGGCTCATTAATTTTTCGTGACGAAGAAAAAATGATTTCCGATGCTCCCGATCCAAAAGCAATGTATGCCACCATTTATCCGTACAAAGGGGCGCTGGAAATGTGGTATCAAAAACATGCTTCTCTTTACACCGATATCATGATCATCTTTCTTACAGCCTGGTCAATTATCTTCCCTAAAAATAATTTAGTAAATAAAATCTTTAAGGATTTACCACAACGGGATTTTTAATGCTGTTAATCTTTTTAGCCTTTTTTAAACAAATTAACTTTAGTATTGTAATAATAAGGTAATAACCTTTTTACAATGAATTCATTTACCATAAAAGATTTGGAAAACCTTTCGGGCATAAAAGCCCATACCATTCGTATTTGGGAACAACGCTATGATTTTTTAAATCCGCAGCGAACTGATACCAATATTCGCTATTACTCGAACGGAGAGCTTAAAACATTGCTAAATATTGCA
>NZ_JANPCM010000723.1:0-3847 GCF_031430955.1 Ferruginibacter sp. | reverse complement strand
AATGAGTGCCATTCTCTAGATTACGTTCACAACCACCAAGTAGTTGTAGTATCAAAGCTTTCTTGATGAACTCATGACCGAATATAGAAGGACATAATGAGCGTCCCATGATATCCAGGACATTGGGCTTTCTAGACAGTTCCCTGAGATGTCACACATAATTAATATATTATCAAACAATCATTTTTTACTCACATTTTTTAACGTGGAGGACACAAGTTAATAAAATAATTGAAAGCAACAACCTGATGAATAATTTTTTTTATTTTTTTTTTACAGGGATGCCCAATTCATTTTTTTACATAAAAAAAAATAAAATAACCCAGCCGTATTATTTTATTTGCCTTTTATCCATAAATGCTATTAATATAAAAGGTATTCTATATTTTCGTTTATCAACTCTATCTGTTTAATAAAAAATAAAACTCATGAACTATTGCTTTAAAAAAATTATGCTTGCAACTTTTGCGGTATCGTTTGCGGTTGCTGTATCAGCACAGGATAAGCCTGTTATGCCGCCGGGACTACCTGCAATGCCACCGGCCGGTGCACCCAAAACCGGACCTAAACCTTATAAAGAAATTATTACCGACAAAGCCAAAACTACTAAAGGTTTATTTACTGTACATAAGGTAGAAGACAAATATTATTTTGAGATACCTGCTAAATTATTAACCCGTGATATACTGGTGGTTAACAGGGTTTCTAAATCATCTGTAGAAAGTGCGAAACAATTTTACGGCTATGCCGGCGACATGATAGCAGAAAATGTTATCCGTTTTGAAAAAGGGCCTAACAATAAGATCTTTTTAAAAAACATCTCTTATAATGTAAATCCTTCTGACAGTACAAAAGATATGTACCGCTCTGTAATGAAGAGCAATATCCAACCCATATCAATGGCATTTGATGTTAAAGCTTATGCACCTGATAGTTTAGGTGGTGGTATAGTTATAGACATCACTGATAATATAACTGCAGATAATGAAATTTTTGGATTTGCAGGTTTTGCAAAAACACAATTTCAGGCAGGCAGTTTTCAGGCTGATAAATCATATATAGTTAGTGTTAGGCCTTACCCAACCAATATTGAAATTACCACTGTAAAAACATTTGGTAAAAGTGCAGGCTTCCAAATTCCTATTCCGGGTTTGCCTCCATCGCCACCAAGCCAGGCTACTGTTACTTTAGAAATGAACAGCTCCTTACTTATTTTACCAGAAAAACCAATGAAGCCAAGATACAGGGATAACCGTGTTGGATATTTTGCAACAGGTTTTACTGATTTTGATGCTAACCCACAGGGTGTAAAAGATATTAATTTAATTGCCCGCTGGAGAATGGAGGCAAAGCCGGAAGATATGGAAAAGTATAAACGTGGCGAACTGGTTGAACCGGTTAAACCCATTGTTTTTTATATTGACCCTACTACACCCAAAAAATGGATCCCCTATTTAATTATGGGTATCAACGATTGGCAGATAGCTTTTGAAAAAGCAGGTTTTAAAAATGCTATTTTTGGTAAAGAAGCGCCAACAAAACAACAGGACAGTACCTGGAGTTTGGAAGATGCCCGTAACAGCGCTGTTATTTACAAACCTTCGTCTGTTGAAAATGCTTATGGCCCAAGCACTGTGGACCCAAGAAGCGGAGAAATTATGGAAAGCCATATCGGCTGGTTTCATAACGTAATGAAATTACTGCACGACTGGTATATGATACAGGCAGCTGCTATTGACCCTAAGGCCCGTAAAATGGTTTTTGATGATGAACTGATGGGACAGTTAATTCGCTTTGTATCATCGCATGAGGTTGGACACACACTTGGTTTGCCGCACAACTTTGGTTCATCTGCAGGGGTGCCTGTTGAAAATTTACGCAACAAAGCATGGGTGGAAGCTAACGGTCATACACCAAGCATTATGGATTATGCCCGTTTTAATTATGTGGCACAGCCAGAAGATAATATTACCGCACCGGGCATTTACCCCCGTATTGGAGATTATGATAAATGGAGTATTGAATGGGGCTACAAATTAATTCCCGAAGCTGCAACTGCAGAAGATGAAGTACCTATTTTAGATAAATGGATTGAAGATAAAGCAGGCGATAAACGTTTTTATTATGGCCGCCAGGGCCAGCCAGATGATCCACGTGACCAGAGTGAAGCCATTGGTGATAATGCCATGAAAGCATCATCTTATGGTATTAAAAACCTGCAGCGTATTTTGCCCAACTTAATAAGCTGGACAAAAATGCCCAATGAAGATTATACAGATTTAGAGGATATGTATGATAATGTGGTGGGCCAGTTCCGCAGGTATATTGGCCATGTAACGTATAATTTTGGCGGCGTTTACGAAAATTTAAAAAAGAATAACCAGCCCGGAAATGTTTATGAATATGTAAGTAGAGAAACACAAAAAGAAGCGGCAGATTTTATAAATAAGCAGGTATTTACTACACCAACATGGCTTATTAATAAAGATATTGCCAGCAAAGCAGGGATAAATTACACTACAACAATTTTATCTGTACAGGAAGGCGCTTTAAACAGAATGCTGAGCACCAGTACCATGAACAAAATGCTGAATGCCGAAGCTGCTATTGGCAGCCAGGCTTATACCGTAACTGATTTACTGACCGATTTAAGGCAAAATATTTTTACAGAACTTACTGCTAAAAAAGCTATTGATATTTACAGGAGAAATTTACAAAAATCTTATGTAGAAAGATTGGGCAGTATTATTAACCCTGCAACAGGCCCGCAAGCTGGTATAACTTTTACATTTGGTAATGCTGCACCGGTAATGGATACTAAAAAATCGGATATACTTTCTTATTTAAAAGGGCATGCAAGAGAATTGAAAGCTGCTATTGATGCTGCGGCATCGGGCAGTGCAGATAAAGCCACCAAATATCATTTACAGGATTTGAGTGACAGATTGAGAAAGACGCTGGATCCTAAATAAAATTAGAATAATAATTTTTTAAAAGACGCTTTGTAATGAAGCGTCTTTTTTGTTTTATAATATTTGTATGACCGCAATATTTGTATAAGCATATTTATGTTTATGCTGCGTTTAAAAACCGCTAAGATTGCATGCCCAAGTGAAATGCCCTGTGGTAGAACATTTGCGCCAGTGGGTGTAATCCGATTATTTTAAAATGTTCTTACAGCCAAGCATTCGGTTTGTTACTGCCTCAGCTGGGCAATGTTGTTGGTACGCCCCCGCCAATTTATCTTTGCTGCATACCAACAACGGCTCGGGCTGGTTGAAGCTGGGCTACAAACAAGGGCAAGGTCTCTATAATCACTAAATATTGACATCAATTTTATGAAGGCAAATTATTGATATAATGAAGATGGTAAAATTCAATAATTTTAAAAACAATGAAGTTGATAAAATAAATAATAAACCAAATAACAAAACAATAAAGATGTCCAGATAAATTAGCTTTTCTTTCAACAAGTACCAAATTGAATCAAAATTTGTAAATAAAATATTCCCTCTTGGAATAGTATGTCTAAAACTAAAGTATAAAAAAATATTAAAACACATTATTAGACAACTTAAAATACTTAATAAAATCAAAGATAATTTTTTGAAATTATTGCTCATTTATTATTTCTTTAGTAATAAAAAAAATGAAGTTCCGCCGTTAAAATTTTACAGAAAGAATTTATTCTACTGACGTAGATATGCAGCGTGGCTTTGAGTAGAAGCATATCTGTGCCATGCTTATTCAAAATATTAAATGTTTTATCTGTATAATTACTAACAAGCCTAGTATTGCCTATTAATTATTTTTAAGGCTTGCCTTACTCATACCGCAGCGCATCAAT
>NZ_JANPCM010000722.1:0-5770 GCF_031430955.1 Ferruginibacter sp. | reverse complement strand
CTTTCATTGATTGTGTTTGTGTTTGCATAATTGTAAACCCCTGTGTACACTTTGGGGATTTTGATTTTAATTATTAAATATTTTTTTTGAGCCTAACATTTTTTTTCTATTTTGCTTCATTGGCGTCGCACTATTGTACATTTTCAGCTTTATTCAACGCCTTTAATTCGCCTCTACTCTTCTCCCATTCACCAGCTTTCATTTCAAACTTAATTTCTCCTTTGCCAAACAACCCCACTTCTCTCCATCCCTGCATCCGGTAAAATTTTTCTGCCCTTGTATTGGGTGTAGTACTTAACCAAACCATTTCTTTTTGCTGGGCAAAATACCAGTTCAGCATCATATCATGTAAAGTTTTTCCAATGCCTTTTCCTTCAACATCCGGATGCACAAATAATGCCCAAATATTATTATCAATTAAATCGGCAATGGCAAAACCTACAACAGTATTATCAATTTCGCAAACCCAGCCCTTGCCTCTGAGGGTTAAATACTCCACGCAATCTTTATCTGTAACCAACCCGGGATTTGATAAAGTATTTTCCTTTACTGCATTTCTAACAACCTGTATTTGTTTAATGTCGTTTGTTTGTGCTTCTCTAAAAATCATATCAATTAAGTTTACTTCTTTTGGCTTTGCTACCTCATTACTAATTTTGGGGGGGTGAGTCACTCTTTAAGGAGTGACTCACCCTACGCTTTGTTCTTCTACTTGGTTCCCCCGTAATTTATCCCGATTTTTCGGGAGGGGATGGAGGGGGCAAAATTCTCTTTATTCTATTTGCATTCTCCATCAACTCTATTAAATATTCCATATTCTCTTTTTCCAAACTAGCTTTAAATTTTCTTAACTGAGAAATATGTTCATTCAAAACATCTAAAACATTTTCTTTGTTCTGCATAAAAATGGGTGCCCACATTGCAGGGTTACTTTTTGCCAAACGCACGGTACTTTCAAAACCTCCACCGGCCATTTCAAAAATGGCATCTTCTTCTTTTTCTTTTTCCAATACGGTATTGGCCAATGCAAAAGAAGTAATGTGCGATATATGACTGATGTATGCTGCATGAATATCATGATTAGCCGCATCCATATAAACTAAGTGCATGTTTACCGCTTTATAAATATTTTCTACAGTTTGTAAAGCACCTGCATCACTTTTTTCTTTTTCACAAATTACACAAGCCCTTCCTGCAAATGCGCCTTTTACGGCAGCTTCCGGCCCGCTGTATTCTGTACCCCACATGGGGTGCGTTGCAACAAATTGTTTACGCATCGGGTGATCTTTCAATGCATCGCACAAAGCAAATTTTGTTGAGCCTGCGTCAACTACAATTTGTTTATCAGTTATTAAATCCATAATCTGCAGCACAACCGGTATGGTAACATCAACAGGAATGGAAACATAAATAAAATCAGCTTGCTTAACTGCTTCTTCCAAAGGCAGTGCTTCATCAATTATACCCAGTTCAATTGCTTTGGCAATACTTGCTGCCGAACGGCCCACACCAATTACTTTTTTTGCAATTCCTTTTTCTTTTAAAGCCAATGCCATTGAACCACCAATGAGGCCTACGCCGATGATAGCAACAGTACCCCCATCCCCTAAAGGGGAGTTATTCAAAGTTTCTATTTTTTCTTCCGCCATTTTTGTTTTTTGAATGCCCTTTCTTTCTAAATAATTATTTATAGGCTGCTATTAATTGTACACTCTCCGCAAACCCAATTACAAATTACTATTTCCCAATTCCCTTATTCTACCAATCGCCGCATCAATATTCTCTTCTTTACAACATAAACTTACCCTTACATATTTATTACCTGCACTGCCAAAAATTCCGCCGGGTGTGATAAAAACATTTGAACCGTACAATACTTTATCACTTAACTCATACCCGTCTTTATAATTTGAAGGTATTGCTGCCCACACAAACATACCCGCCTGGTTTTTTGAATAACTGCATTGTAATAAGTCCAATAATTCAAAAACTTTTTCTCTTCTTGCTTTGTAAATTTTATTTATCGAATCGTGCCAGTCTTTTTCTAATGTTAATGCTTTTGCTGCGGCTAATTGGAGGGGCAAAAACATTCCGCTATCCATATTACTTTTAAAACGTAACACCGCATCAATTTTTTCTTTTGCACCGCAGAGCATTCCAATTCTCCAGCCTGCCATGTTGTGGCTTTTGCTTAACGAGTTTAATTCGATCACACAATCTTTTGCACCTTCCATACTCAACAAACTTACAGGCTCATCATTTAAAATAAAACTATAAGGATTATCATGCACAATAAGAATATTATATTTTTTTGCAAATATTATAAGCTGGTTGAACATGGATGAACTGGCTAATTGCCCTGTTGGCATGTGCGGATAATTAACAAACATTAGTTTTACCCGGTTAACGTACAAATTATTTTCTATCTCATTAAAGTCGGGCAACCAATTATTCTCTTCTGTTAAATTATACTCCATGCATTTTGCGCCGGCAATGGTAGCGGCACTTTTGTAAGTTGGATAACCGGGGTTAGGAATTAAAACAAAATCGCCTTCATTTAAATAGGTCATGCAGATGTGCATAATGCCTTCTTTACTTCCAATCAATGGCAATATTTCTGTATCAGCATTTAAATTTACGTTGTACCATTTCTTATACCAGTCGGCAATAGCGTTTCTTAATACCGGGCTGCCTTTATAGCTTTGGTAAGCGTGTGTATTTGGCTTGGCACTTTCTTCCTGTAATACTTTTATTACTTCAGGATGTGGGGGTAAATCTGGACTGCCAATACCAAGACTGATCACATTCTTTCCAGCTGCATTCATAGCATCAATCTCTCTCAATTTTTGAGAAAAATAATATTCGCCAATGCCTTCTAAACGTTTTGCAATCTCCATACTTATTTTATTTTTCCGTTTTTATAAACTCCCAGCACATTTAATTCATCCGTTAAATTCTCCAATTTTTTAATAACATTTTTCAGTTGAGCAGCATTATCAAATTCCATATCTGCATGAAAAGAATATTTAAAATCGCTGCCGGGTATGGGCATGCTTTGCAATTTGGAAAGATTGATACCTGCTTCTGCAATTTTTGTAAGCACTTTTGCCAGGCTGCCTTTAGAGTGGTCGGTAAAAAAATTAATAGACGCTTTATCTGCATCAATAATTTCTTTTGCCACATCCTGCCGCTGCAATGCTAAAAAGCGGGTGTAATTATTTTTTAGCGTATGAATGTTTGGAGCAATTACATAAAGACTGTATAACTCTGCCGCCAGCTTACTGGCAATGGCTGCTGCATGTTTGTTTTTATGCTGATGAATATGTTTGGCACTTAAGGCAGTGTCTTCGGTTTCAATCAACTTCCAGTTGTATTTATCTAAAAAGCCAAAGCATTGCTGTATGGCCATTGGGTGAGAATGTACTTCTTTAATATCTTCCAGTTTTACACCGGGGTTTACCAAAAGATTTTGATTTATCTGCAGGTACACTTCTCCCACAATTTTTAAATTACTTTTTAAGAGTAAATTATAATTGGGCAAAATACTGCCTGCAATAGAATTTTCAATGGCCATTATACCACCATCGCTTTGTTTTTTATCGACAGCAACTTTTACTACCTCTTTAAAAGTGGCACAGCAAATCACTTCAGTTTCTTTACCATAAAATTGTTGTGCTGCCACCTGGTGAAAGCTGCCTTCGAAACCCTGTATAGAAATACTTTTGCCCATAAAGTTGGTTAAACAAAAATCCCGGCCTTTTTAGCCGGGATTCTTTTTATGTTAGTCTGTTTATTTATTCAGTTTTTAACAAAAGGCTCCCGGTCTATTTATAAAATAGTAGCTAAAATAAAAGAAGCTATGGTTGCCTTTGTTTATCATTGAATTTCAAAAATAACAAATCAACCTCAAATGAACAAAAAAAAATCCCTCCTAAAAAAATTAAGAGGGACTTTTAACGATTGCTTGTCATGTAAAAAATTTATGACCGGCATAAGGACAGGCAATCAGCCGGCTACTAATTACTTTTTCAAAGTATCAACAGTAGTAGTCATTTTAACTGTAGTATCTTTTACAACAGTCATTGTGTCTTTAGCTACAACTACAGTTGTATCGCTAGATTTAACTTCTTCAACTTTCTTTTCTTCACCGTTGTTACAAGCTACAAAAGATACAGATACTACTGCGAATGCTAAGATTGCTTTTTTCATTTTTGTTTTTTTAAATTTTAAAATTATAATTTGATATTTATACTGGATTTTAAAAAAGGTAACCCATCATTTAATAAATAATTTTTCGTTGTTTTGGGTTACAAATAATAGTTAACCGTATTAATATAAACCGGGTGAGTACTTTAGAAGAAGAAAAATTGATATTAAAAGGACTGGCAGCAAACGATAAACAGGCCATTGAAACCATTTACAGGAGCAATTTCGCTATGATTCAGTCTTTTATACTGAATAACAGCGGTAGCCAGGACGATGCAAGGGATATTTTTCAGGAGGCGATGATTGTATTGTTTGAAAAGTCCCGGTCGGACAGTTTTGAACTGAGCAGCCAGTTAAAAACGTATATATATTCAGTTTGCAGGCGGCTTTGGTTAAAAAGGCTTAATCAAATGCAGCGGTACAGCGGCAGTTTGGAAAATGTAGAAGAAACAGTGCAGGTAGAAGAGGATTTAGAAACGCATGAAAAAAGAAATGCCGATTTTACATTAATGGAAACAGCCATGAGTAAAATTGGGGAGCCCTGCAAAAGTTTATTGGATGCTTATTATATTCAAAAGAAGCACATGCAGGAAATTGCAGCCGATTTTGGATACACCAATGCCGATAATGCAAAAACCCAAAAATATAAATGCCTGATGCGGTTGAAGAAATTATTTTTTGCACAATATAAAAATGGACAATAATATGGACGACACTTTACTATTAGATGCTGTAGAAAGATACCTGAAGGGAGAAATGTCTGCCGAGGAGAGAACTTTTTTAGAAGAGTTACGCAAAACAAACCCGGAAGTGGATCAAATGGTGGTGGAGCATACTTTTTTTCTTAACGAAGTTGAAAATTACGGCAGCATAAAAAACTTTAAGCATTCGCTTAATGAAACTGAAATTAAATTAACAGAAGAAGGCGCCATCAATCCATCTAAACTGCAGGGTAAAACCAAAGTAGTTTTTATGTGGAAAAAATACAAGCGTATTGCCGCAGTAGCAGCAACTATCGCAGGTATCGTTTCTATTTTAACAGCAGGGTTAACTTCTGTTTATAATAATAAAACAAACCCCGAAACAGAAAAACTTAGCAGGGAATTAAATAAGATAAAGCAAGATCAAACCATCGCTAATAAAGAATTGAATGCATTAAAAAGCAAGATCGATCCTAAAGCAACGCCAATATCAGGCGGTACAGGTTTTCTTATTGATGCACAGGGTTACTTAATTACCAATGCCCACGTATTAAAAGGAAAAACTATTGTAGCTACTAACGAAAAAGGCCAGCAATTTTTAGCCACTGTTTGTATGATGGATAACACCCGTGATATTGCGGTGTTAAAAATAGATGATAAAGATTTCGTTCCTTATAAATCGCTGCCGTACAGCATTAAAAAATCTGTAAGTCTTGCTGAACCAATTTACACAATGGGCTATCCTAAAGATCAGATTGTTTATGGCGAGGGATATTTAAGCAGCGAAACAGGTTATAAAAGCGACACCCTTACTTACCAAATTTCAATTGCTGCTGACCATGGCAACAGCGGTGGACCGGTAC
>NZ_JANPCM010000721.1:0-6181 GCF_031430955.1 Ferruginibacter sp. | reverse complement strand
TTATTATTCAAAAGTGGAGTCTGCAATAAGAGAATTGATTTTTAATCAGAACAATCAAAATGTTATACAAGCTTTGGCTTTTAAAGAACAGCTTCGTATTATAGAAGATCAATCGAAAAAAACAGAGGAGGCGCAACAACGCAAACAAAACATTCAATACGCTTTAATTGCCCTGGGCATTATTATTTTACTTACTCTTTATTTACTCCTTAGCCGCAGCTTTATCACCAATACAAAACTGATAGAATTTTTTGGCGTAGTGGCTCTATTAATTGTGTTTGAATTTTTAAATTTATTGCTGCATCCTTTTTTAGAAAGAATAACACATCACAGTCCTGTATTAATGTTGCTGGCATTGGTTTGTATTGCTGCATTGCTTGTACCACTGCATCACAAAGTAGAGCATTGGGCTACAGCTAAGTTGGTGGAGAAGAATAAAAAAATACGACTGGCAAGCGCCAAGAAAACGATTGAAGAGCTGGAGAAAGAGGGATAAATATTTTGTGCCGGGTGTATAAAAAAAATTAAAGTTACCTACTCAAAATCATAGCTTTACCAACATGGATAACCAAGAGCCTAAAAAATTAAGAAGAGTTAGATACAGCGGTACACATCCAAAAGCATTTAAGGAAAAATATAAAGAGTTACAACCTGAATTATATGCCGGTGATGTTGATAAAGTAATGCAGCAAGGTCGTACACCTGCTGGTATGCACCGCTCTATATGTGTAAGAGAAATTTTAGAAATCCTTAAAATAAAACCCGGGCAAACAGGGCTTGATGCTACACTTGGTTATGGCGGACACAGCATAGAAATGCTTAAATGTTTATTACCAAATGGCAAATTATTTGCATTGGATGTAGATCCGATAGAACTTCCAAAAACAAAAGAACGGTTATTGAATTTGGGTTATGGAGAAGATGTTTTAGAAATAAAAAAAATGAATTTTTCTAATTTAGATCAAGTGATTTATGAATCGGGAAAATTAGATTTTATTTTGGCCGATTTAGGAATTTCATCTATGCAAATTGATAACCCCGACAGAGGGTTTTCATTTAAAATAGATGGCCCGTTAGACTTACGATTAAATCCTAAAAGTGGAAAATCAGCAGCAGCATTATTAAAAACGATTACGCCACAACATTTAGAAGAGTTGCTTATTACAAATGCTGATGAACCAAATGCAAAGGAAATTGCTAATGCCATTTTTTTAAAATTAAAAAGCGGATTTGTAATTGAAACCACTGCACAATTACAACAAATAATTAAAGAAGCAGTTATTGGAATATCAAAAAATAATAGTGACGATGCTGTAAAAAAATCTTGCCAAAGATGTTTTCAAGCCTTACGTATAGCAGTAAATGATGAGTTTGGAGTGTTGGATAAGTTTTTAGAAAAATTACCCAATGCTTTAAAAAGTGGTGGTCGTGTAGCTATTCTTTCTTTTCATTCAGGGGAAGACAGACGGGTAAAAAAATCGTTTCAAAATTTTTTAAGAGAAGGTTTGTATAGTGATATTGCACCAGATATTATTAGACCATCTGTTGAAGAATGTACTTCTAACCCAAGAGCAAAATCGGCAAAGCTGCGATGGGCAATCAAAGCATAATAATAACGGTGTACTTTATTTTTCTTGTCCAATTAAATTCTTTGCGAACATTGCTCCGTTGCGTATTTGCATGAAATAATCAGACTGCGTAATACCTGGATTTGGTATTTACTTGTGCCACTTCACCATAAAGTATAACATTGGGCTATTGCTAAACTGGTGGAGAAGAATAAAAAGATATGGTTGGCAAGTGCTGAGAAAACGATTGAGGAGCTGGATAAAAGATGAGTAAATACTCGACAATTATTGATTGAAATTATTATCTTTTGCTGCAATAAATATATTTAACCTTCAATTTTAAAACCAAATTATGCTAAGAAAACTTTTACTGCTTTTTTTAAGTGTGTATGCAATGGCGGTTACTGCACAGCAACTTTATTTTCCTGATACAGCATGGCAAATAAAAAAACCTGCCGAATTAAAAATGAATAAAGCCTTATTGGACAGTGCTGTTGCCATGGCATTAAATAGTGAAAACAAAGTAGAAAGAGATTTACGCATTGCCAACATGAAATCTTACGCAAGAGAACCCGGTTATAAAATACTGGGGCCAATGAAATTAAGAGGCGGCCCTGCAGGGCTGGTAATTAAAAATGGTTATATCGCAGCACAATGGGGCGATATAAACAGGGTAGATATGACCTTTAGTGTAACAAAAAGTTATCTCTCCAGCATTGCAGGTTTAGCTGTAGATAATGGTTTGATAAAAAATGTTTCTGATAAAGTAAATCAATATGTGTGGGACGAAACTTTTGAAGGCGGGCACAATTCAAAAATTACATGGGTGCATTTATTAACGCAGTCTTCCGATTGGTCAGGAAATTTGTTTGGTTTAAGTGATTGGGCCGACAGGCCACCAAAAGAAGGCAATATTGATGATTGGAAAAACAGGAAACTGGTGGAACCCGGAACTGTTTTTGAATACAATGATGTCCGTGTAAATTTATTAGCGTATTCTTTATTACAGGTTTGGCGTAAACCATTACCTGCAGTTTTAAAAGAAAAAATTATGGATCCTATTGGCGCCTCCGCCACATGGCGCTGGTATGGTTACGAAAATTCTTATGTAAATATGGATGGGCTGATGATGCAATCGGTAAGCGGTGGCGGCCATCATGGTGGCGGAATTTTTATCAATACTCTCGATCATGCAAGGCTGGGTTTATTATTTTTAAGAAATGGAAAATGGAAAACCCAGCAATTGCTTTCTGAAAAATGGATCAGCGAAGCACAGCAATCATCTGTTGCTAATAAAAATTACGGCTACATGTGGTGGTTAAATACTACGCAGGATTGGAAAGGTATTTCACCAAAAGTTTATTATGCCGCAGGCTATGGTGGCAATTATATTGTGGTAGATAAAGAACACGACCTGGTGGTAGTTACCCGTTGGATGGATGATACTAAAATTGCGGAAGTAATAAACCTCATTATACAATCAACAGCAATAAAATGATTGTAAAAATTTATACCCACAAAAAAACTTTTTACATAAAATAAAAATGGCGCCGGTTACAACACAAGAAAATCTTAAAAGAGAAATTGGTGTACGGTCGCTTACGCTGGCTATTTTAAATATTACCGCTGGCTCAGGTATTTTTGTAATACCTGCAATAATTGCCGAAGGCCTTGGCGCCACAGCAATACTGGCTTACTTTGTTTGCGGCGTATTAATATTTTTAATTGGTTTGTGCTTTGCCGAAGTGGGCAGCAACAACCATCCAAAAATGAAACAGCTGAATAATGAAAATAGAATCTTATTTTAGTAAACTAAATCAAATTTAATAATGGTTAAAAAACATAAAACCGACCAGGTAGAGTGGAAGCAGGTATGGAGTTTTAAAAACCTTTTACTTATTTCAGTAGGATCGGGGCTTGCGGTATTAGCAATGAAGGGATTTATGATACCCAATAAATTTATGGATGGGGGCATTACCGGTATTTCCATTTTACTGCACGAAATTTTTCATATCAATATTAGTTTTTTAGTTATCATTCTTAATATACTTTTTATATACCTGGGTTATAAACGCATTGGTAAAACCTTTGCGGTACAAACTTCAATTGCCGTAATACTTCTTTCGGTGGGTTTGCTTTTTATTGATATTAATCCTATTACACACGATAAATTACTCATCGCTATTTTTGGCGGCATTTTAATGGGTACCGGTGTGGGCCTTGTAATAAGGGGCGGTGGCGTAATTGATGGTGCTGAAGTAATAGCGGTATTTACGGGCAGGCGTACAGGCTTTTCCAACAGCGAAATTATTATGCTTATCAATACCATCATTTTTGCGGTGGCTGCATCGCAGTTTGGTATAGAAACGGCCATGTATTCCATCATTACTTATTTTACAGCCACAAAGGCAACCGATTATGTAGTAGATGGTATTGAAGAATTTACTGCCATGAATATCATCTCGGCCCAGCAGGAAGAAATAAAAAGTTTTTTGGTAAACGAACTGGGCAAGGGCATTACAGTGTATAAGGGCGAAAGAGGTTACTTGCCCGGCAGTTTTGATATTAAAAGCGACTGCGAAATTATTGTTACCATTGTTACCCGGTTAGAAATTAAACAAATTGAAGAAGGCATAAGGGAGATTGACCCAAAAGCTTTTGTTTATATACAAAGCATTAAAGAAGCAAGTGGTGGTATTTTAAAAGCAAAAGCACATGCAAAATAACCAGGCTGTTATAAATTTTGTAGTTAGTTTATTAAAAGATAAACTGAATAAATTTTACTATTACCATAATGTAGAACATACCCTGTATGTAATGCAAAAAGCAATAGAAATTGGCCATTACCAAAAATGTACAGCCGCAGAAATTGATTTATTAACCGTAGCAGGTCTTTGGCACGATACCGGTTTTATTACCACCTACAGCGGGCACGAAGAAGCTGGTTGCAAACTGGCAAAAAAACATTTACCGCAGTTTGGTTATAATGAAAAAGCAATTAAAAAAATATGCGGAATGATAATGGCCACCAAAGTACCGCAGCATCCTAAAAATAAATTAGAAGAAATAGTTGCCGATGCCGACCTGGAATATTTGGGTACAGCAGCTGCCACAAAAAAGGCCAATAAATTATTTAAAGAACTCAAGTACATCAACCCTTTATTAACAAAACGGCAATGGCATAAAATACAAATTAAATTTTTAAACCAGCACCATTATTTTACACCTTATTGCAAAAAAAATATTGAACCTGCCAAGCAGGCTTATCTTAAACAGTTAATGCAAATTGCAGAATAATATTTTTTGCAAATAATAATCTCCCACCCTCATAATAGAAAGCTGCATGCTTCGTAACCACTCACTCTCAATTTAATTTACTAATAGCACTTTAAAATCTATTAAAGAAAATGCTTTGTAGAGCATTATTACAAATTTTATTGTTCATTAAAGATTGATGCACATCAAAAAAATAAATTTTTTTACTGCAAATTGATGTACAAAAAGAAAAAATATTAAATGAAACTGACTAAAAAACAGGAAGCTGAAATACTGAAAGTATATCATATTTACTGGGATAGCTATCTTAAAGGAGATGTGGAAATAATGCATCCCTTACTGGCAGATGAATATACACAGGTGGGAAGTGCAGAAGGTGAAGTATTCTCCAATAAAAAAGATGCCGTGCAATTTTTGTACGACACAATTGACCAGGTGGCAGGAAAATTAGAAATGCGGAACAGGAAAACAATATTGGAGCAACTGTAGGTTGCCGTTTTGTTACATGAGTTTTGCGATCTGTATGCTTTAGCAAACAACAACTGGATTTTTTATTCCAAATTCAGGGCCTCTACATTGATGCAACAAAAAAAGGAAGGATGGAAAATAATACATCAGCATTCTTCTTTTCCCGATACAAAAGCAGAAGACGGACAAAACATTGCTATTGATAAAATAGCAGCAGAAAACCAGCAACTGCGTGAAGCCATCAAACGCCGCACCATTGAACTTGAACAGAAAAACAATGAGCTGGCTGTTGAAGCAGCATTGCAAAGAGTGCGAACTGTTGCGATGAGCATGAGCAAGTCCGATAACTTGTTGAATATTGCCGAAAGTGTTTTTAAAGAGTTACAAGGTTTGGGATTTAATGAACTTAGGAATGCTATCATTCAAACATTTGTTGATGATAAAAAATATTTTAATGATTACGATTTTTCTGATGTAACAGGTGGGTGGATTTCCCGTATTCCATACACAGGTCATCCAATTATTGAAAAATTTGTAAAAAATATTAGAACAAATAACGAAGCTTTTGTTGAAACTGTAGTTTCAGGAAAAGAAATGGAGGAATGGAAGGAGTTTAGAGAAGCGAACGGAGAAGTTAACGATCCAAGACTGGATGGGATTCAGGAACTTTTCTATTACCATTATTCAATAGGTGAAGGCGATATCGGAATTTCAACTTTCAGTTCAATTAGTGCTGAAAAGCAAAACTTGCTTAAACGTTTCCGCAATGTTTTTGATTTGGCTTACAAAAGATACATTGATATTACGAAGGCAGAAGCACAAGCCAAAGAAGCACAGATAGAAGCTGCTTTGGAAAGAGTAAGAAGCCG
>NZ_JANPCM010000720.1:0-6696 GCF_031430955.1 Ferruginibacter sp. | reverse complement strand
CTTTAGCATAATTTAAAAAAAATTCAAGCACTACCGGTAATGGCAAATTCTCTTTTTCACTATCCTTAGTGTACCAAAACAGGTAGGCATTTTTACGTATCAACTGCTTTAGTGCTGCACTATTTTCCATTGCTAAATTTACAAAAAATGTATGTATTAAAGGCTTTATTACCGTTATTATTTAAAGGCTTTTTCATAAGCATCTTCATTAAAACCCACCATTATTTTATCATTGTACTCAATCACCGGCCTTTTTATAATACTGTTGTTTGTAAGCATCACTTTTATTGCATCGGCTGGGCCAGCAACTTTTTTTTGTTCGGCTTCGGGTAGTGCTCTCCAGGTGGTGCTGCGTTTATTAAAAATAGTTTCGCAACCTTTTGCAGCGCACCATTCATTTAGTTTTTCTTTACTTATCCCCTGCAATTTATAATCATGAAAGGTAAAGGCAATATTATTTTTCTTTAACCACTGCATTGCTTTTTTTGTGGTATCGCAATTAGGAATGCCGTAAACAATTGCATTTTTCATAATTAAAATTCTGGCAGCACAGGTTTGGTTTTCATAATACCTTCAATTTTTTCCATTACATCAGTGGTAAGTTTTTCCAATGCATCCAAAGCTTTTAAATTATCCAGCAACTGTATTTTTTTTGTTGCACCTAAAATTGCTGTGCTTACGTTAGGGTTTTTTATACACCAGGCAATACTTAATGCTGCAGTGCTAACACCAAGTTTGGCAGCCAGCTCACTCAGTTTTTTTACTTTCTTCACTTTATCATCCATTACCCAACGCTCTTTTAGCCAATCGAAACCTTCCAGTGCAAAACGGCTGTTTTTAGGAATGCCATCGTTATATTTTCCACTTAAAAGTCCACTTGCTAATGGGCTCCAAATGGTGGTACCCAGACCAACAGTTCTAAAAATATCCAGATACTCTTTATCTATTTTATCTCTTTCAAATAAATTGTATTGCGGTTGCTCCATGGTGGGGCCAATAAGCCTGAGCTTTTCTGCCACACGGTGTGCTTCCATAATTTCAACACCACTCCACTCGCTTGTACCCCAGTATAAAACTTTACCTTGTTGTATTAGATGGTTCATTGCCCAAACTGTTTCTTCAATGGGTGTATTTTTATCGGGGCGATGGCAAAAAAACATATCCAGATAATCAACCTGCAATCTTTGTAAAGCCTCATTACAGGCTTCTATTAAATGTTTGCGGCTGTTACCAGTTTGGTTCGGTTTATTTTCTTTTCCCCTCCATCCCCAAAATGCTTTTGATGAAACAGTGTAAGAGGTACGGTCCCATTTTTTCTTTTTCAGTACACGGCCCATCATCTTTTCACTTTCGCCCAATGCATATACTTCGGCATTATCAAAAAAGTTGATACCGTTATCGTAAGCAATGCCCATTAATTCGTCGGCAACTTTATCATTAATTTGTTTGCTAAAACTTACCCAGCTTCCAAAACTAAGCACACTAACCTGTAAACCAGATTTGCCGAGGCGACGGTATTGCATAAAATTTTTGTTTAAAAATTTGAGGTGTGAAGTTAAGATAAGAGAGGGAAAAATTCTTTCGAAATTGGTTATATAATTTTAGATAATCAGAAACAAAAAATATTCGGTAATTTTTATAACAGGCATTGCTTAATTTTCCGGAAATTGTGATGAAGGTACTTTTATAAAACTGTTGGTTACCTTGTATAAAACTTTATCTTTAAAATCCTGGCTGCATTCAAATCCAATACCATTCTGAACCTGCATTTTTGTTCTTATCTGAACCGGCTTATCGGTGTAAAACTGGTAAGTGGGGCGGTTTCTGTCCCAGTATAATTCGTCGCAGTATAAAGTATCGCCATTTTTTAAACCAATAAAACGTACGCTGTCTTTTAATAAAATTTTACTCTGGCTTTCTATATACTTAGCGTATTTAGCATCCAGTATGCTTTCAATTTTTGTACTGTCGTTATAAAAATCTACATGTATTTTTTTAGGAAATTCCACATAAGGCATGGTGTCCTGCACCCTCAGCATTAAAGGCGCAGTTAGTATGGCTTTTGCTTTGCCGCCTAAAGTATAATTAATATTTACTTTAACGGCTTCTTCAATACCCAATTTTTTTTTAGTAAGATCATCAATTTCTTTGTTGCTGTTTTCGCAGGCCAATAAAAAAATGCTGGCTATTACAACCGCAGTACAATATTTTATACAGGCTCTTAATAAAAACATATTAGCTGTTGAGGATTTAAACAGATTTTTTTTGGGTGAGTCACTCTTTTGGGGTTACTCACCCAGAAAAAAATGCAGCCTGATAAAAGGGCTGCACTTATTTTTTTATAAAAAGTTTTAAAAATCATTTTAGTTGTACTTACGTTTTAGAAACCAGTTGGCCGTCATAGAAATGCCAATACTAAAGCGAACGGTATTTTCCCTGATATTATTTTTTTTATCTCCTCTTCCGCCTATTTCAACTGCAGTGTTCAGCATTACCAGCCTCGATTCTGAATTGTAGCCTAATCTTTGTAAAGAAGTTAAAGGCATGCCGGTGCCAAAAGTAAAAGCATAATCTGGTCGGCTGTTATTGGTTTTAATATAATCGGGGCCATAATAAAAACCTGCCCGGTATTGTACATAATTAAAATATTTTTTTACCGGTGTATTAATTTTTGCAGGGTAATACTGCCCGCCAACCCTTACTACCCAATTGTTTTGCACTGCATCTGCCTGGCCATAATACCTGTATTTGCTCCAGTTAGTAATTTCAAAATCGGCACCATAGGTCCAATGCTCATCCTGGTAAGTAAAGCCTGCGCCAAATGAAGAGGGATACTCAATTTTTCCTTTCACATCTTTCTGCTCATAAACACTGTCAATACGATACGTTGATGTGCTGGCATCATAATCAAAGGTTTCTCTTACAATATCACGTTTTGCATTTAGCTTTTGCATTAAATTACCGTAAGCGCCTAACCGCAAAGTTTTAGGGAATTCTTTCTTTTTGCTTTTGTTTAAAACAACTTCGTATTGCAAACCGCCTGTTAGCAAAAGGCCGTTAAAAGTTGTTTTATCGGCAGAGTTAGATTTGTAATATGGAACAGTATCGTTTAAAAGTGTAAGCCTTGTACTGTAATCTTTATTACCAAAAACATAACCTGCATTAACACCAAAGCTTATATTTTTTATACGCATACCTGTGCCAATAAAAGCCTGGTTGGCACCGCCGCTGCCTTCGTATAAAGTTCGGGCACTGTCAACACCTGTAAGGCGGCCAAATTTTTCTATCTTATAATTTATTTTTGTTAGCGGTTTTAATCCAAAGCTTAAGCCCCAGGAAATACTGTCTCTCCGCATTTTTTCTGTAGTTAATGGAAAACCCAGTTGCAAATAAGAAAATATAGTATTGGTGGAGGAGAATTTTTTTGCCGGGTTGGTGCTTTTTAATGTTCGTATATCAACTTCTGCCCCAATATCAAAAATGGTATTAGGTATGTTTGCCAGCGATGCAGGGTTCACAAAATTTAAACTTTGATAATCTATATTAGCAGCAGAAACACCACCCATGCCCCGGGTAAAAATATTACGGTTGGGGGCTAAATCGCCTAAGCCATAACGGGAATAGGGAGAGTTTTCCTGTGCAAAAGCTACGGTTTGAAAGCCACCTACCACAAAAAATACGGATAAAAATTTAGTCATTGTTAGTTTCGCTGAGTGCATACAGTCCTTTAAATAAAAAATTAGAATCTGCAAATATCTTGTTTTTAAGCCGACGGGCAAAATAGAGTGTATCGCCCCCGGTTAAAACCACGTTAAAGTTGCCATATTTTTCAGCATAATCAGTTATAAATCCGTCCATTTCATAGGCTATTCCGGCTATTACGCCGCTTTGCATATTGGTTTTGGTATCGTAACCAATTAAAGGAAAATTCCATTCGGCCTGCACCAGGGGCAGCTTTGCAGTAAAAACCTGCATAGCTTTAAAACGCATTTCCATCCCCGGCGAAATGCTGCCGCCAATAAACTGGTGGTACTGATTGATAAAATTATAAGTGATGCAGGTACCCATACCAATTACTAAATTATTTTTATTGGGATAATAATATACTGCTGCCGCAGAAAGTGCCAATCTATCAGCACCAATAGTTTCGGGCTTACCTACCGATGTTGTAAAATTTGCTTTAGTAAGATGAGAGATTTTATGAAATTTTGTTTTGGCAGCCAAAAAATTTTCCAGCCCTGGATTATGATTAATAACAGATGACAGTATTGTTTTTTCGGGTTTATAGATTGTAATTAATCTTTCAATAGTAAAAATTTCATCATTGGGTAAAACTATTTCCTCAGTAAAAATATCGTTTTCAAAAACGGCAACTTTTAACCGGGTATTACCAAAATCAAAGCAAAGTGTATTCATTTTTGTGGTTTTGAGGTTCAGCGTTTACACCTAATGTTGAAGTTAAAATTATTTTATTACTAATTTGCGAAAGATAAAATTAATCAACTTTCAACTTTCTTTTACAAACTATCCAGCCCCTTTATGTTTTTAAAATGCCCGTTCAGTTGCACTCTTTCTTTTAATGTTTCCATTTCGGCAATTACCGGTATTACTTTTTTTAAATGGCGTTTTAAATATTCCTGCCGCTGCAGTTCATTCATCAGTTGCAGCAACTCATATTCTTCAGTTAACGAAAGCCCTGCATGGTGCGCCACATCATAACTCCATAATTCTTCATCTGGTTTTTTAAAATCTTTATTAATTTTCAGCAATTTATGCAGCTCTCTTATTGCAATAACAATTGTTTGCATTAACACCCTGCTACCGCTTTCAATATTTGCAGGGTAATTTACAATGGCACCGCTGTATAGTTTTTCCGGCAGCTGGTTAATTAATTCTAAAATTGTAAATACTTCAAGACCTTCTGTTTTTACATCCATTTTTCCATCATCGTACACCGTGGTAATTTCAATTACTTTTACCAATGTGCCGGTTTCATTTATTTTATTATCAATTACCGGGGGGATACCAAAAGGCTTTTTAGTTTCGAAACATTCTTTTATCAGTTGCTTATACCTTGGTTCAAAAATATGCAGGTTGAGCTGCTCGCCGGGGTAAACCACAATGCCCAGCGGAAATATCGGTATAAAGTTTGTCAATGCGTTTTATTTTAGTTCAGCGGCTGCATACACAAATTACAAAGAAAAAAGAAAAGCAATTTGTATGACTGGTGCAACTTGTTGCTAAATTTTTTTATTCATTTCTTTTAAAAAACTATATTTTAAAAAAGTGTACCATGCGGTGGTTTTTGCTATAAGATAACCCTCCCAGCCATCTAAAAAACCGAGACGCAAAATATAATGCTGAAAAAAAGTTAAGCCTGGCGCCATACGCAATTTAAAAAAATTCGAGTGCCTTCCCTGCAAATGGTATTTAGTTGCATTTAATTTTGCGTACGTTACTGTTTTGCTGATGTATTCATTAATATTTTGAACAGTGTAATGCAATATATTGCCCGGCAGCATAATTATTTTTGTATGGCTGGTTAAAGTTAAGCCCTCATGTACAGCGGCACTGTTCCATTTTATTTTATTACGGTTAAATAAACGTACATGTTTATCGCCTGCCCACTCGCCAAAGCGGATCCATTTATTACAAAAAAAATTTTTGAATTTAAAATTATATACCGTGTTTTCGTTTGCAAATTCAAGGTTTTGTATGGCGTTTTTAAGTTCGGTGTCTATCGCCTCGTCTGCATCGAGGTTTAATATCCAGTCGTATTTTGCTGCATCTATACCTTTATTTTTATTGGGGCCGTAACCATCCCAGTTGGTTTCAATAATTTTTGCACCAAAGTTTTTACAAATTTCAATAGTGTTATCGCTACTGCCGCTATCCACAATAATAAAATCATCGGTAATGCCCTGCAGGCTTTGCAGTGTTGTACCAATAATGTGGGCTTCGTTTTTGGTTATAATAACTACCGATACTGACATTGTGTTTTTCTTCTCTGCAAAGAAACAATAAAGAGCAACAACTTAAACGTGTGCTCAAAATTAATTTGTTACTTTGCCACATGTGGCAGCAACAGCTAAACGAAATTAAACAAGGCAACAGCAAAACGCTGGCCCGTTGCATTTCATTTATAGAAAATGAGGCGGATGATTACGAAAATTTATTAGAGCAATTACCTTTTAATAATACTCCCGTTATTGGTATTACCGGCCCGCCTGGTGCTGGCAAAAGCACTTTAACGGATGCTTTAATTGGACTGTTAGTAAACGATGGAAAAAAAATTGGTGTGCTTTGTATCGATCCTTCATCACCGTTTAACTTAGGTGCTTTATTGGGCGACCGCATACGCATGAGTGAATGGTATAATAACCCCAATGTATTTATCCGTTCGCTGGCTACAAGAGGTTCGCTGGGTGGTTTACATCCTAAAATTATTGAAATAAGCGATTTAATGAAGGCGGCTCCTTTTGATTATATAATTGTAGAAACTGTTGGTGTGGGGCAAAGTGAAGTGGAAATTGCAGGGCTTGCAGATACAACTGTTGTGGTGGTGGTGCCCGAGGCAGGCGATGAAGTACAAACAATGAAAGCCGGGCTGATGGAAATTGCAGATATTTTTGTAGTAAATAAAGCCGACAGGCCCGATGCAGATACTTTTGTAAAAAATTTACGATTGATGCTTGC
>NZ_JANPCM010000719.1:0-2157 GCF_031430955.1 Ferruginibacter sp. | reverse complement strand
TGTAAACGGCCGTGTGCCTGTTGTTGCTACCGGTTCATTCGGGTTAACTGTTAGCGATAAAGCAGCATTTACAAAAAAGATTTACGATACCGGTATTAATGCTGTGATATTAATTACCGGCCATTACGCCAATGTAGAAGACAGTGACGACGTGTTGTTGAAAAATTTTGAAACCATGTTTAAACTCACCGGCAATATTCCATTGGGTATGTACGAATGCCCGGCGCCGTACAAGAGAATTATTGGCCCCGATGTTTTTAAAACTTTGTTATCAGCCAACCGGTTGGTGTATCATAAAGACACTTCGATTGATCTGGAAAAAGTAAAAACAAAAATTGATATTGTAAAAGAAACAAAAAGTAACCTCGAGTTTTTTGATGCACATTCACCCAATGCCATTTACAGTTTGCAAATGGGCGCAAAGGGAATGTCATCCATCAGCGGAAATTTTTATCCCGAAATTTTAGTGTGGATGGTGAACAATGCCAACGATCCTGCAATGCAGGAAGAAGTAAAATGGTTGCAGGCAGAAATAAGCCGTGTAGATCCGTTGATACATATCGCTTATCCCATGAGTGCAAAATATTTTTTGCGCAAAAGAGGTTTGCCCGTGCGTACCATCAGCCGTGCCACTGCGTTGGAACTTACACCCGAACAAAAGAAAACTTTAGACGACATTCATGAAAGCTTTAAAACCTGGTGCGATAAATTAAAAATAAAACCTGTTGATGTGGAACAATTGATGTTACCAAAATATCAATTGGATGCTGCTATTTAATTAAATTGCTGTATGAATACATTCTTTTTTTTTGAGCCGGGCTTTAGTAATGCTATTGGACTTCGGTGGTCTGGCCTAAGGCGAGACACTCTTGTACGACATATCTTTACTCAGCTCTTTTTCAATTCAAAACTTCATTACAATTTCATGAGGGTATTTTTTTTATTCTGTGCTTCCGTGCTGCTGTGGCAATCTTCTCTTCATGCACAAGCCAACACTGATAACCAGTTCGCCAAACCACTCAAAGAAGTTTTAAACGACATTCAAAAAAAATACAATGTCACCATAAAATTTGCCGATAGTATGGTGGCCAACAAAAAAGTTACCTACGCCGGTTGGAAATACCGCCCCGATGTAGAACTAACTTTAGAAAGCATTTTAACACCATTAGAATTAAAAGTAAAAAAAGAAGGCGAAAAAAAATATAAACTCAGTGCATATGAATATTTTCGCTGGCAACCTGCAGAAGGTTGGGGAGAGTTAGATAGAATTGCTGCACAATATAAAACACTGCAAGAATGGGAAAGTAGAAAAACAGCATTAAAATTATGTATGAAAGAAGCGTTGCAATTAGCACAGCTTCCTGCATTACCCAATAACAAACCTGTAATTACTGCAGTAAGAAAATTTGATGGCTACACTGTACAAAATATTGCAATAGAAATTTTACCCGGCCTTTGGATAAACGGTTCTTTATACAAACCTGCAAAATACAAAGGCAAAATTCCGGTGATATTAAATCCGGATGGCCATTGGGAAAAACAACGTTACCGTGCCGATTGCCAGTACCGTTGCGCTGCATTTGCAAAAATGGGTGCCATGGCATTCAGTTACGATCTGTTTGCCTGGGGCGAATCGTTATTACAATTTAAATTAGAAGACCACCGCCGCAGTTTATCCATGACGATACAGGCGCTGGGAAGTATTCGCATTCTTGATTATTTATTAGCACAAAAAGATGCCGATACCAATCGTGTAGCCATTACTGGTGGAAGTGGCGCAGGCAGTCATTCCGTTTTAATGACAGCATTAGATGACCGTATAAAAGTCTCTGCACCCGTGGTGGCAATAAGTTCGTATTTCTATGGCGGCTGCCCCTGCGAAAGCGGTATGGATATTCACAGTTGCGGAGGAAGAACAGATAATGTAGAAATTGCTGCCATGGCTGCGCCAAGGCCGCAGTTGCTTATCAGCGATGGTGGCGACTGGACAGATAAAATGCCGGAACATGATTTTCCTTACCTGCAAAAAATGTATGGCTGGTATGGCAAAAAAGATGAGGTGCAGAATGTACACCTGCCAACTGATAAACACGATTTTGGAATTACAAAACGTGTACCGTTGTATAATTTCATGGCAAAATATTTAAACTTAAATAT
>NZ_JANPCM010000718.1:0-3111 GCF_031430955.1 Ferruginibacter sp. | reverse complement strand
GCCAACAAAAAAACATCCGCCAAACGGCGGATGTTTTTTAAAATATTTTAGAATAAATTTCCCGTTCTTCGAAATGACAAAATAAAAATTACGCCACTGCCTTATTCACCAACCTTGCAGCCTCACTCAATAAAATAGCGCTTTGCACTTTTAATCCGCTCTCGTCAATTAATTTTTTTGCTACGTCGGCATTGGTGCCCTGTAAGCGAACAATGATGGGGATGCTGATGTTGCCAATACTTTGGTAGGCATCAATAACGCCTTGCGCTACACGGTCGCAGCGAACAATGCCGCCAAAAATATTTATTAAAATAGCTTTTACTTTCGGGTCTTTTAAAATAATTCTAAAACCGGCTTCTACTGTTTGTGCATTGGCCGTACCACCTACATCTAAAAAGTTAGCAGGTTCGCCGCCGCTTAATTTAATCATATCCATAGTAGCCATGGCAAGGCCGGCGCCGTTAACCATGCAACCCACGTTACCGTCTAATTTTACAAAGTTTAAATTAAATTTTCCGGCTTCCACTTCGGTAGGGTCTTCTTCGCTTACATCACGTAATGCAGTAACATCTGCATGGCGCATTAAAGCATTATCATCCACATTCATTTTACAATCTACCGCAATAATTTTTTCGTCGCTGGTTTTAAAAAGCGGATTTATTTCCAGCATGGCGCAATCTAATCCTACATAAGCATTGTATAAATTGGTGACAAACTTTACGCAGTTTTTAAACGCTTCGCCACTAAGGCCTAAATTAAAAGCAATTTTTCTTGCCTGAAAACCCAGCAATCCACCGCCGGGGTGTACCCATTCTTTAAATATTTTTTCGGGGCTGTCATGCGCTACGTCTTCAATGTTCATACCGCCTTCGGTACTGTACATAATTACGTTTTGGCCTTTAGCCCTGTCTAACAAAATAGACAAATAAAATTCTTTAACCGGGTTGGCACCATCATAATAAACATCTTGTGCCACTAAAACTTTATTTACCACTTTACCAGCTTCGCCGGTTTGTATGGTAACCAAAGTGCCGCCTAAAATATTTTGAGCAATCTGTCTTACATCTTCTGCATTTTTACCCACGGCCACACCACGCTGTTCGGTACCGGCTATTTTTCCTTTGCCCCGTCCCCCGGCATGTATTTGAGCCTTTACCACGGCAAACTTGCTGCCGTACTGGGTATGTATTTGGCGGTATGCTTCTTCCGCTTCGTTGGCGGTGTTGCAGGCAATGCCTTCCTGCACCGGAACATTGTATTTTTTTAGTAATTCTTTGGCCTGGTATTCGTGAAGATTCATAAATAAAAAAGTTTTGGCGAAGATAATTAAAAAGTTAATAGATAAAAGTTACAAATTAATAGTTGACGGGTCGCATATAAATTACGAAAATAAAAGCTACCACTTCGCCATTCATCACCATTAGCCAAGGCCACGGTGATTTTTTGTTACGAACATTTTGTCATTGGGCATCATCGTTGCCACGCTCGGTTCAAAGACATACCATTGGGCAGCTTTCACCGCAGCGTATGGGCATCTTCTAAAATTAAAAATTCTTTTCATCATTCATAATTCCGCTTCTAAACCCTAAACCTCTAAACCTCTAAACCCTAAACCTCTAAACGCCTAAACCTCTAATCCCTAAACTCCTAAACATTCCTTTAACAGTACCTTTCCTTACCTTTGGCGCACAAAAAAACTAATTATACTTTATGATACAAAAAATTAATGACGCAACGGCTTTTATACGGTCGCAATTTAATGCCGAACCTGTGGTGGGCATTGTACTCGGCAGCGGTTTGGGAAGTTTTATCAACGAAATGGAAGTAGAAAAAGAAATTCCTTACGATCATATTCCGCATTTTCCGGTAAGCACTGTAGAAGGGCACAGCGGCAAATTAATATTTGGCAAACTGGCTGGCAAAAATGTGGTAGCTATGGCGGGCCGCTTTCATTATTACGAAGGCTACGATACTGCAGCAGTTGTTTTTCCTATACGGGTAATGAAATTTTTGGGCATACAAACTTTATTAGTAAGCAATGCAGCAGGTGGTACCAACCAAAGTTTTAAAGTAGGCGATTTAATGATTATTAAAGACCACATTAGTTTTTTTACACACAATCCTTTAATAGGAAAAAATGTAGATGAATTTGGGCCACGCTTTCCTGATATGAGTGAACCGTATAAAAAAGATCTTATTGAAAAAGCAAAAGTTATTGCTGCCGCAAAAAATATTGAATTAAAAGAAGGGGTGTATTGCGGTGTAACCGGCCCTACTTTTGAAACAAGAGCAGAATATAAATTACTTTGCCAGGTTGGTGGCGATGCAGTGGGCATGAGCACCGTACAGGAAGTTATTGCAGCCGTACACATGGGCTTACCCGTTTTTGCCATGAGTGTAATTACAGATATTGGCATAAGGGAAGAAGAAAATACCATTACTCATGCAGAAGTATTGCAGGCTGCAAAAGATGCCGAACCAAAGCTGACACATATTTTTAAAGAAATGATTGCACAACTGTAAGTAAAAACTGATGAAGTATTTTGTTATTCTTTTAATATCGGTTTTTATTATGCAGGCTGCTGTGGCACAACTGCCCAAAGTAAATTTGCCTAAAGTGGGTGGTAAAACCGGGCAGAATAAATCTGATACCAGTAAATCGGATAAAGATAATGCACTGGGTTTTGAGCATCGTGATGATAAAAAAGATTCTATCACCATCTCTTATAAATTTTTAGATTCTGTAAGGGTTAACCGCTTAGATTCTTCTATCAATGATTTCGATAAATATTTTTCTGTTCCTTCCACCTACCAGTATTTAGGTAACCATGGCGCTGCGGCCTACTCATTAGTTTATCAGCCCAACCTTAAACCCGGTTGGGATGCAGGCTTTCATGCATTTGATGTGTACCGTTATAAATTAGAAGAAACAAAATTTTATAAAACCACCAAACCTTTAACGCAGCTTGGTTATCAATTAGCATCGGGTAAGGAGCAAATGATAAAAGCATTTCATACCCAAAACCCCAGACCTAACTGGAATTTTGGTTTTGAATACCGGCTCATCAGTGCGCCCGGTTTTTTTGTTACGCAAAATACCAACCATAAAAA
>NZ_JANPCM010000717.1:0-18595 GCF_031430955.1 Ferruginibacter sp. | reverse complement strand
TGAAAAAGCAGCCTGTTTTAGTTCATTAAATATTTTTTCTTTTAAAATCTAAACTGAAGCCTGCAGGTAAACACATTGTCTTTTACATCACTGGTAAAATTGGTTAATTGTGTTTTTTCATTTGTTACTTTTGCGTAGTATAAAACAAGCTTAACATTATCTGTAAGATAATTTACATAACCAAAGCCTAGTGTGCTGTACTTTATATTTGCAGCTGTAAAATTACTCCCGGCAGCACCAATTTCATTGCCTTTTACATCAGTATTAGGGTCGTACCAATCATACTTTATCAGGAGCTGATTTTTTGTATTAAAAATATGCTGCAACAAATAAAAATATGCACCGTTAAAATGGCGAATATGAAATCCATCTGCGCCGGAAATTAAAGCCACGGGGGTTTCGGAATTATTAATGGTGCCTGTTTGTGTGCCTGTTACAAATTCGCCCCTTATTTCTGTGGTAAGCCCTTTGTTATTTTTAAATTTCACTTGTGTGTTTGCTCCGTAATATTCTCTTGGCGATGTTTTGTTGGTATTGGTTACAGCTGAATCCACAACAACTTTTTTTACTCCTGCCAACTGGCTGGTGGAATAAACATACTTTGTATTTTGCATTATGCCACCATATAAAACTGAAGCTCCTGCAGAAAATGTAATTTTTTTACTTAATGGGTAAGATTTAAGTGCTATGTTGCCAATAATATCTTTTGTGTTGTCAAAATCGCCGGTTGCATTAATTCCCTGCCCGTTAAAAACTCCAAAATCTGCTTTAAGGTATTTTAATTTTGCACCCTTTTGTCTTGCATCTAGGCTCACCATTGCTCCTAAATCTCTTTCGCTTTTCATAAGCAGCTGGCTCATCCTGCCTCTCTCGGGGCTTTCTCTGTCACTGCTGCTCAGGTTAACTTCGTAACCAAAAGGGCGTGCAAACATTCCTGTTGTTAAAGAAAATAATTTATATTTATTTTCAAATATCCGGCCCCACACATCCCTTACAGTAAACCCCCGTTCATTAGCATCAAACTGAAAAACAATTTGCACACTGGGCTTTTTGCCTTCTGCAAAATGTACATAATCTATACGTACCCTGCTTCTTCTTAACATAAACCTGTTGTTTACATTAGCCGCAAAATCTCCACCTTCAAAGCTTTTTATGCCTTTACTTTCTGCTATTTGAAATTGAGGTTGTATATAGCCTCCGATTTTAAGATGATCGAACTTTTTATACATCGCAAGTAAACCTCTGCCGGTTTCTTTGCTGGTATCCACCATATCCATTAAATACTGAGCTTGCAGTATTTGGCACAATAAAACCGTTACAACCAGTAATGGCAGTTTTTTCTTAAGCATAAAAACAAATTTTGCCGCAAAGGAATAACAATTTAGTGTTACCCCTGTGTTAAGAAATCATTATCATTTTAAAACTCCTTTATTCTTTTAGCCTAATACCTAACCTTTGCGGCAAAATTTATAACTATGGCTGGCATAAACTCAATTTTAAAAATCTTTTTACCTAAAGACAGGGTGTTTTTTCAACTATTTGAAAGTGTTGCAGATGTATTGGTAAAAATGGGAGAAAAACTTAAAGAAGTAGTAAACGAACCTGATTTTGATGGCAGGGCAAAACTGATAAAGGAGCTGGAAGATATGGAGCATGTAAATGACGATTATACGCACCAGATTTTTACAGAATTGGGAAAGAATTTTATTACACCATTCGACAGAGAAGATATTCACTACCTGGCTTCGGCGTTAGATGATATTGCTGATTACATTTATGCATCCGCAAAAAAAATAAATTTTTACAGGGTAAACCCCAACGATACCGGCATACATAAAATGGCCGAAATAATTGCACAAGGCTGTGTTGCTGTACACGACGCTGTTACCGAATTGCGTAACATGAAAAATATGCGCCGCATTACCGATGCTTTAGTTGCAATTAACAGTATTGAAAACCAGGGCGATGATATTTTTGATATGAGTATTGAACGTTTATTTGCAGAGGAGCCTGATGCAAAGGAAGTAATTAAGAAAAGAGAAATTTACCAGGTAATGGAAATAGTTACTGATAAATGCGAAGATGCTGCAAATGTAATTGAGAGTATAATTGTGAAATACGCTTAATGCAATTTGTAAATTCAAAACCGTGAAAATACTTGCATTCAACATACTTGCATATTTGCTCATTAGCACATTTTTAAATTTATGACTTTAGTAATAGTAATTATAGCACTGGCATTAATATTCGATTACATCAATGGTTTTCATGATGCTGCTAACTCAATAGCCACGGTAGTTTCCACCAAAGTGCTTACACCTTTTCAAGCCGTAGTTTGGGCAGCAATTTTTAACTGTGTAGCGTATTTTATTTTTAAAGATCATGCTGTTGCCAATACAATAAGTAAAACTGTAAGTAAAGAATTTATAACACTGCCGGTAATTCTTTCCGGCCTTATAGCTGCAATTTTCTGGAACTTATTAACTTGGTGGTATGGCATCCCTTCCTCCTCCTCCCACACTTTAATTGGGGGGTTTGCAGGTGCTGCAATTGCTCATGCCTTGTCAATAAAAGGAATGGGGTACAGCTGGGGCAAAATCGTAGAATCTGATATTATTTTTAATACTGTTATTTTTATTTTTCTGGCACCACTTATAGGTATGTGTATTTCCATCTTTATTACAATAGTAACCATAATGCGAAACATTTGGGCTAGAATAGGAATAATTGCATTGGTTACTTTTTTAACCGTTTTGCTTTTCGATAAATTTGAAACCAGTAAAATGGAAGAAAACCTTGAAAAATTTTTGAAAGTTGATAAGTATAAAAAAGAAGTGAGCGATGCTTTGGCTAAAAAAGAAGCTAACCCCAATGATACTGCAGCTATAAAAGCGTATAATGTTGGTAAAGATAAATTGGATAAAGCTATGCCCAATTTTAATAAGATAAATGCACTGGTTGATAATTTTGATAAGGTTGGTGCAAAAGGTGTAGCAAAACAAGCAGCAGACAGCGGATGGTTAAAAGATATTGAAGCCAGCAGGTTAAAAGATGATATACGCAATGCAAATGACTTTCTTGTATTGGAAGCTAAGGCTACCAGCGATGAAAAAATAAAAGCAGAATATAATATTGCAAAAGACGCAACAGAAAAATATAAAGACCCTTTAAAAAAATATTTTAATAAAGAAATTTCTGCTGATAGCACTTTAATAGTGATAAATTCTATTTATCCAATAAAAGAAGAGAATAAAGAAAAAGTAAAAAAGAAAATTGAAGGCTTTAGTATTGAAAAAGCCCTGGCAAAAGATGTAGATAAAGCTGATAACAGCATGATAGTTTGGGGTATTGTTTGTACTTCAATATTATTTTGCTTAGTTTATTTATATGTTGAAAAAATAAGAACCCCCACGGCTTTTAAAGTTGCCAACATGTTTAAAAAATTACAGCTGTTCAGTTCTGCTGCATTTAGTATTGGCCATGGTGGTAACGATGCACAAAAAGTAATGGGTATAATTGGCGCAGCATTAATTGCCCAGGGCACTATTCAAAACTTCTCTGATTTGCCTAACTGGGTTCCTATAGCCTGTTATTTAGCAATAGGCCTGGGCACAATGAGCGGTGGGTGGAAGATTGTAAAAACAATGGGAACAAAAATTACAAAAGTTACTCCACTGGAAGGTGTAGCCGCAGAAACAGCAGGTGCATTTACTTTATTTTTTACAGGGCAAATGGGTATTCCGGTTTCTACCACACACACCATTACTGGTTCAATTATTGGTGTGGGTGCTACAAAAAGATTAAGTGCGGTACGCTGGGGTGTTACCATAAACCTTATTTGGGCCTGGATACTTACTATTCCGGTAAGTGGCTTGCTTGCTGCAGGAGTGTACTATGTAGTTTCTTTTTTTATGAAATAATTCGTTAAATACTTTCTTTACAAAATCATCTGTTATGGATGATTTTTTTGTTTAAGGTGTTTGATAATATGTAAATTTGTAAAAACACCACATTATGGAAGCTATAAAAGCAATAGCTAAAAGAACTAAAACCGGTAAATATAAAATTGAATTACCAATTACAAACGATGCTGCTGAGGTGGAAGTAATGGTAATTGTGCAACAGGAAAAAATAAAAAGCAAAAAGACACTGGCAGATTTTGCAGAGAAAATGAAAAGTAATATTGACTGGGGTTCTTACCAAAAAAAGATAAGAAATGAGTGGAAATAAAATATTGCTTGATACAAATGCTGTTGGTGCTTATCTCGACAATGAAAAATTTGCAAAAAATTATTTAAAAAATAATCTGACAATTGGTATCTCTGTTATCACCCAAATTGAATTTTTAAGTAACCCCGAAGTTACAACTAAAAATAAATTCCTATTTGATGAGTTTATTGAACTGGTGGAAATTTATCCTGTAGCAAGGGAAAATAAAATTTTACTTTTGCAAACTATTGCTGTACACAAAAAATATAAGCTTAAACTTCTGGATGCAATAATTGCAGCAACTGCAATAGTAAATAATGCCACTCTGTTTAGTGCAGATGATATATTTGCTAAAATATACAACCTGAATTTGAATTAATTAAAACATGAATAAAATATTAGTAACTGGTGGCTGCGGCTACATTGGCTCTCACACAATTGTTGATCTGGTGCAAAACGGGTTTGAAGTTATTTGTGCAGATAACAATTCCCGTAGTAATGAAGCCATACTAAGTGGAGTAGAAAAAATTATCAATAAAAAAGTAAAAAACTATAAAGTTGATCTTTGTAATTACGATGATACCTATGCTATTTTTCAGGAAAATACTGATATAAAAGGTATCATTCACTTTGCAGCCTATAAATCAGTTGGCGAATCAGTTGAAAAACCCTTGATGTATTTCGAAAATAATTTAAACTCCCTTATCAATATTTTAAAATGTGCCGAGGAATTTAATGTGCCTCATTTTGTTTTCTCCTCTTCCTGCACTGTGTATGGCAACCCTGATGAAATGATTGTAACAGAGGAAACACCTCAAAAACCAGCAGAATCACCTTATGGTGCTACCAAACAAATGGGCGAACAAATTGTATCCGAAACTGTAAAAAGTAATTCGCTGAATGCTATTTTACTCCGGTACTTTAATCCTGTAGGTGCTCATCCATCTATAAATATCGGTGAATTGCCTATAGGCAAACCAGCAAACCTGGTGCCTGCAATTACTCAAACCGCCATTGGTAAATTACCCACGATGCAGGTATTTGGAACAGATTACAATACAAAAGATGGCAGTTGTGTACGTGATTATATACATGTGTGTGATATTGCACATGCACATATTTTAGCTTTAAATTATCTTATTGATAAAAAAAACACCACCAGTTGCGAAATATTTAATTTAGGTACTGGCAATGGCTATACTGTATTAGAAGTTATTGCAGCTTTTGAAAAAATAAGTGGTTTAAAACTTAATTATCAAACCGGCCCACGCCGTTCCGGCGATGTAATAGCCATATATGCTAATAATAATAAAGCAAAATCTCATCTTGGCTGGCAACCTCAATATAAGCTGAATGATATGATGGACACTGCCTGGAAATGGGAATTAAAATTAAAAAATGATCAAAATATTTTTACAATACAAAAAACAGGGTTGAATTAATTTTTCTATTATCTTCGCTACTCCCCCAAAGTCCCCAACCCCCCTGAACCATTATCCTCTTTAAAAGCGCCTGATAAAAAACTATTTATTTTATGGCAAAAAAAGTTGTTAGGGCATTTTGTACCCTTCTGGTAATTATTGGCTTATTTTCCGGGTGTAAAAAATTTGAAAAGCAGGGGCATTTGAAGGAACCTGGTATTGTATTAACTTTTGATGATAATAAAGTTGATAACTGGGTTGACTATTTACCTTTGCTCGACAGTGCCGGCGTTAAGGCAACGTTTTACATTTGTAAATACAATCGCTTTACAAGCGAACAAAAAAATAAACTTTCTATTATTCAAAGTCATGGTCACGAAATTGCGTTTCACACCACTAACCACTATAATATGGAAGACTATGTGTATAAACAAAAACATACCATTGATGAATTAATGCGTTGCGAAGTGGAGGCCGGACTTAAAATGATGAACAGAGATGGATTTTACCCAACAACATTTGCCTATCCTTACGGTGCACACAATGGGGTTTTTGATAAAACACTGATGCGTTATTTTAAAAGTGTAAGGGCGCTTAATGGTACACAGGATTTTTCTAAAAGTATCGTGCCTACACAAAACAATGATGTATTATACGGCCTTGGTATAGATAAAAGCAGTAAACGCAGCGATGCAGATGTTATCAGTGTTTTGCAATCTGCAAAAAATAACAACACCTGTGCTGTTTTTGTGGCGCATGAGATAAATACTGCCAATAAGTATAGTGTAACTTTAGAAAGGCTTTTAAAAATATTTTCTTTTGTAAAAGCCAATAATCTTAAATATTATACCGCTTCACAAATTTCTGATTAATGACAACCGCAGGCCTTTACCTGTAAAATTTACTAAAACAATGTGGGCAACTTTTTAAGTTGCCTTTATTTTCAATCAAATCTTTCTTTTACTTTGCAGCATCTTATAAAAAATTAAAACAGTTTTATTTATATGCTCAGTCAAATTCAGGTTACAGGAAATAAAGATACCCGTAGTGGTTTTGGAGATGGCATTTTAGAAGCAGCAAGAAAAAATCCAAACATTGTTGCTTTAACTGCCGATCTTTTAGGTTCGTTAAAATTGCAGGGATTTATTAAAGAATTTCCTGAGCGTTTTGTTCAATGCGGCATTGCCGAAGCTAATATGATTGGTATTGCAGCAGGGTTAACCATAGGAGGAAAAATTCCTTATACCACCACTTTTGCAAATTTTAGTACAGGAAGGGTGTATGATCAAATACGCCAGAGTGTGGCTTACAGCGTAAAAAATGTAAAAATTTGTGCATCACATGCATGCTTAACATTAGGTGAAGATGGCGCAACCCATCAAATTTTAGAAGATATTGGGTTAATGAAAATGCTGCCAGGTATGACGGTTATTGTACCTGCAGATTATAATCAAACTAAAGCAGCAACACAAGCTATTGCCGATTACGAAGGGCCGGTTTATTTACGTTTTGGCCGCCCTGTTTGGCCCATATTTACAAAAGAAGAAGATTTTGTAATTGGCAAGGCTCAACAACTTTCTCAGGGTACTGATGTTACTATTTTTGCCTGTGGTCATTTGGTTTGGAAAGCTGTTGAAGCTGGAAGAATTTTAGAAGAAAAAGGGATTAGTGTTGAAATAATAAATATCCATACTATTAAACCTTTAGATACAGAAGCTGTACTGGCATCTATTAAAAAAACAAAATGTGCTGTTACTGCCGAAGAGCATAATATTATTGGTGGATTAGGTGATAGTATTGCGCAGGTTGCTGCCAAACATTTTCCTATACCAATTGAATATGTTGGCACTAACGATACTTTTGGCGAAAGCGGTAAACCTACCGAACTGCTGACAAAATATGGATTAGATACTCCGAATATTGTAGCTGCGGCAGAAAAAGTAATGGCAAGAAAATAAAAGGATTAAACTTTTTAATAAAAAACCAATCTTACGGTTGGTTTTTTTATTTTTACTGCCTCAAACCTACTATGGCTACACACTTAGACGACAAAGAACTGCTTATGCAGTTCAGTCAACCTGCCACAAAAGAAAAAGCATTTACCGGTATTATAAAAAAATACCAGGAAAAATTATATTGGCATATACGCCGCATGGTGGTAGAGCATGAAGATGCTAATGATGTGTTGCAAAACATGTTTATTAAAGTTTGGAAAGGCTTAGAAAATTTTAGGGAAGACAGCCAGTTATACACCTGGTTATACCGCATTGCCACCAACGAATCGCTGACTTTTATTGAGCAGCAGAAAAAAAGAAGTACTGCATCGCTGAGCGATGAGGAAAGCAGCCTTAGCAATAAAATAAAAGCCAGCGATTATTTTGATGCCAATAAACTGGAGTGGAAACTGCAGGTAGCCATTCAGCAATTACCCGAAAAACAAAAAGTTGTATTCAGTTTAAGGTACTATGATGAAATGCCATACCAGGAAATGAGCAGGGTTTTAGAAACAAGCGAAGGCGCTCTAAAAGCAAGCTATCATCATGCAGTAAAAAAAATAGAAGAATTTATACTTAATAATTAAACTTTTAGTAAATAACAGCGTCTTAAAACGGTAATGGAAAACGGGATCGACATATTGAATGAATTAAAAGAGCTTAGTCCGCTGTTAGCAGGGTTGGAGAAGGTGAATGTGTTTACTGTACCCATTGGTTATTTTGAAAGGCTGCAAGAAGATATTTTAATGGGTGTAAAAGTAGAGACCGGGGTATTACTTAATTCAATTATCAATCAAACCTCAATGCAGGTGCCGCAGGGTTACTTTGAATCACTTTCAGATAACATTTTAAATAAGATAAAAACAGAAGAAGCAGCAACAGTAAACGAATTATCACCAATGCTGCACAGTATTAAAAACAAAAATACATTTACTGTACCACAAGGTTATTTTGAATCCTTGTCAGCAAATATTTTAGGTAAGATAAAAGAGGGAGAAACCACCGCAAGTGAATTAAAAGAATTATCACCCTTGATTTTCAGTATTCAAAACAAAAATATATTTAATGTACCGCAGGGTTATTTTGAATTATTACCGGATAGAATATTAAATAAGATAAAACCTCAACAGGCCAAAGTAGTTACTATGCAAAAACGTACTGCTGCTATTTTAAAGTATGCTGTGGCAGCGGTTTTTATGGGAGTAATGGCATTGGGGGTTTATAAGTTTACAAATAGCGGAGATATTAAAAAGGTTGTTCCTATAAATTACTCTGGCATAATGAAAACAAATGTGGATGGAGAGCTGGCAACAATATCTGATGACGAAATACTTAGTTTTTTAACTAAAGAAGGTGTGGATGTTGATGCTGCTGTGGCAGCCGCACAAATAGACGATAAATTGGATGCCGGCGAAACGGATACAGATAAGGCAGAAAGCAACGAAATTGATGATTTGCTCAATCAATTAGACGAAAATAAAACAATGAATTAAATTTTACTTCAATGAAAAAAATATTATTTTTTTTAACAATGATGATTGGTTTTTTGGCAGCTAATGCCCAAACGCCTGAGGAAGCTGATGTAAAACAGCAGGAAAAAATACAATCCCTTTACGTGGCTTTTATTACGCAAAAATTGGAATTGAGCTCTGCGGAGGCACAAGTCTTTTGGCCGGTGCATAATGAGTTTGATAAAGAGGTTAAAGCAGTAAATATGAATTTGCCCGAATTGGAAAGAGAACAAAAAATTCTTGATATCAAAAAAAGATACGAACCAAGGTTCAATAAAATTTTGCTTAATCCAAAAAGGGTAGATAAACTTTTCAGGCTAAATGGGGAATTTAGAAAAAAGCTTGTTGAACGTATAAGCAGACAAAGAGCTAATCAGCAAAGGCCTAAGTTGAGAAGAGGTATTTAAGAATCTCACACAATCTATAATAGTAAACTCCCAAATGGGGAGTTTACTATTAGGTAATCAATAATATTAATTTCAAAACAAAATAATAAACCCCCTTTTTGCAAAGAGGGTTTATTATAACTCAATTCATTTTTTATTCTTTCATTACTTTAATGCTGTATATTTTTCCATCAGCCTCTGCCTTTAAAATATAAATCCCCCGGGCTAAATTTTTATTATAATTATCAAAACGGAGTATTGCCGAAACAGGCTGGTAATATTCGTTTACGCCAAGACGCTTTCCTGATAAATCTGTTAAACTTAAAACAACTTTTCCTTTAGGCATTTTTGTAAAACGAATATTTATATAATTTTTAAAAGGATTACTAATTGCAGCTATCATTTGTATTAAGCTGGTATTTTTTATAAGAACCGTATTACTTATTTTGCTGGTACCATTTAAGTCAATCATTTTTAAGCGGTAGTAATTAATCTCGGTTGCCTCTCTGTCTAAATAATTATATCTATTAATTGAAGCAGAGTTACCAGCCGCACCAATGCTGTTTATTTTTCGGTAATTAATTCCATCAACCGATTTTTCAATTTCAAATTCTTTACTGTTTATTTCACTTGCGGTACTCCAGTCTAATAAAACATTGTTTCCTTTAAGATTTCCCGAAAAATTTAATAATGTTACGGGTAAAGGGTTGGTAACTGTAGCTGTCCACATACCATAACCATGTGTACCAATTGCTAAACGGTTATCTACAGGCCGTACTGCTAAACTGGTAACAACGGCATTGCCAATTTCTGCAGCACCTTCCTGTGCCCAGTTTGTATTTGCAGGATTGAGAGCATCAATTGTGGCGGCGTATAATCCTGCAGAGGTACCTACATAATATTCAACAGTATTACCTTTTAAAACAATTGCCGAACTTCTGTAAGAGGGCAAAGTTAAATTGTCCTCAACATTAATCCATGTGGGTGTTGCAGCATTGGCATTACCAGTCCAAAAAACACTTGTAACGCCATAATTAGAAAAAGTTACTAAAACGGTATCATCGTTTCGTGGGTTTACGGCAATGCTGCTAACATAAGCACCTGCAGGAAAACCAGCACCACTAATATCAGCCGGCGCAGTTGCTGCCGCAGTATTAATTGGATCGTTTAATCTGAATAATTTTGCATTGCTGGTGCCAATAAATAAACTGGCAGTAGCAGCGCTGTAATTACCTCTTGTAGTTGCCAAAGCAGAAATATCATTAGCCCCTGCCACAGCAGCTGCAATTCCTGTCATATCAGTCCATGTTGCTGATGTTACTGTTGATGCAGCACCAGTGCGGTATAAAGAATTGTTGTCGGCGAAATAAAGATTTTGTGTATTATCAGGGTCTAATTTGAAAAGAGTGATAAATAAACCTGTACTGCTTGCTGCAGAAGGTGTAATATCTGTTGTAACTCCAAGCCCCGAAGTTGAATTCCTCCTTTCTATGTCGCCTGATTGCGATCCGCAATATTCAAAAGTATTGCCGCTGATTACATCAGATAATCCAACAGAAACGCCATCACCGCTGTAAACCTGTTCAAAATTTATTCCTGCACCTCCGGTATTACGTGTGGTGCCATTATCCTGTGCACCGCCTATTACTTTTGTATTACCACTTCTTGGGTCTAATGCAACATAATAATATTGGTATGTTCTGTATCCGCTGTTAATTGGTGTCCATGCCACAGTTGCAGCCAGATTATTAGTAGTGCGTTGAATGCCTCCATCATTACCGCAAAGCATTGTAATTGTGGAACCGGGTTGAAATGTAATAGAATGAATATCGGAATGAGAATTAAGATAAAGTGCATAACTGGAAGGGCTGTTATACCCACCAATTCTGGTAGTATTTCCTGTAGAGGCAAAGCCATCTGTAGAGCGGTAGATATTTGTGCCGCCTATAAAAACCACATTGGCATTATCGGGTTTAACTGACATAACAAGATCGTAACCACCTTGCACTGCAAACGGATCATTACCTACTAAACAACCAGCTTCATTGGGTAAATTAGTAGTTCTGTCAACCCATGTGGTGGTGGATTGATTCCAAAGAAAAAGTTCTGCTTCTGCAGCACTTGCAGGGCAGCCGTTACTAACTCCATTCCAATAAAGAGCATAAACTAAATTTTCACTACTGGGAGCAATCGCCAAAACAACTCTGCCATAAGCTCCATTAGCATTCCACCCGGCAGGAGTGCCGCCGGGGCCTGCAATACGAGTCCAGCTACCAGAAGCACCAGTTGTTGAAGTCCATACTCCGGGCATATCTGTAGGTGCTGTATTATTTTGTCCTGAAAAAGCTGCATAAAATCTACCTGTTGAAGTAACTGCAATGTCCGTAATCATGGCAGTATTAATACCACCTGCACCTGATGTCAATACATTACTCCAAATTGTTCCTCCGTCTGTAGAACGGTATATACCGTCTAAAGCAGCCATATATACATTACCATTTGTAGGGTCAACTACAATTTTGGTGATACAATCTTCTCTTCTGTCAAAAGTTTCTAAAGCTCCGGTATTGGAGTTTGCCAAACGAACCCATGTTTCACCATTATCAGTTGATTTATAAACACCATTTCCTATGTAAAATGCACCAGCTTCACTTGCAGAATTACCGAGAGCTTCGCCAGTTGTATAATACCAGGTGTCCTGAAAGGTTGGCCTGGGGTCTTGTGCTAAACTCGTTACACTGTAGTGCTGCCCGGTAGGGCTTTTTCTTATCCAGGTTGATCCATTATCAGTAGATTTATAAATACCTCCGCTTACACCTCCTGCTAAAATAATTTGATTGCCTGCACCATTAAAACGAACATCGTATGCAGTTGTACGGGTACGGCCTCCTAAATTATCCGGCCCCTGAAAGGTGTATGCATTTAATAAAGTTGGTGCATTGGCAGGTTGTGATTGGGAAATTTCCCGGGCCTGTGCCATTTCCATTTGCCTGATGCCTTCAGGTATTTTTCCTGTTGCAGGATTTTTTATCATGTTAAACTCATACTCAGTTGCTCCGTTTATATCGTCAAAACGTTTTTGTTCATTTTTTTCAGACTGAACTAATTTACCTGAGTCGGCAGGAGGTGTTTTGCAAGAAAAAAATATTGCAATTGCAATAAATAAGATAAATTTTAGGGGATAAAAATTATTTTTCATGAATAAAAATTGAGAGGGTGCAAAAAATTATTAATCTTGCAGATTATAAAAGATAAAATGCAATATATTTTTTATTAGTATAAAATTACAGAATAACTAAATCAATTCATACATTTTTTTAGTCGCAGACGGGCATAAAAAAACTGGTTCAAAATTTTAACTTTGAACCAGTTCTTTTTTAAATTTATTTATTTATACTGACCGGTTAATCCTTTTGCCAGCTCAGTAACTTTCTTAATCCCGTCATCAGATAAATTTCCTTTTTTGAAATCTGCTAAAATTTCCGGGTATTTATTATCCATTTCCATTAAAAAATGTTCTTCAAAAGCCTTAACATTTTTTACCGCAACTTCTCTTAATAAACCCTGTGTACCCAAGTAGATTATTGCTACTTGTTTCTCAACAGACATCGGTGAGTATTGCAACTGCTTTAATATTTCCACGTTCCTGGCACCTTTATCAATTACATTTTTTGTTGCAGCATCCAAATCGCCACCAAATTTGCTAAATGCTTCAAGTTCCCGGTAAAGCGCCTGGTCTAACTTAAGGGTACCGGCAACTTTTTTCATCGACTTAATTTGAGCGTTACCACCTACACGGCTAACCGAAATTCCCACATTGATTGCAGGACGTATACCGGCGTTGAATAAGTTGCCTTCTAAAAATATCTGTCCGTCGGTAATTGAAATTACGTTAGTAGGTATATATGCAGAAACATCGCCAGCCTGAGTTTCAATAATGGGCAATGCAGTTAATGACCCGCCACCTTTTACTAAATGCTTAATAGATTCTGGTAGATCGTTCATCTGTTTTGCAATATCATCTTTTGAAATAACTTTTGCAGCTCTTTCCAGTAAACGGCTGTGCAAATAGAATACATCACCGGGATATGCTTCACGGCCCGGCGGACGGCGCAATAATAACGATACCTCACGGTAAGCCACAGCCTGTTTTGAAAGATCATCATAAATAATTAAAGCAGGTCTGCCGGTATCTCTAAAAAATTCTCCAATTGCAGCTCCGGCAAATGGTGCGTAAAACTGTAAGGGAGCAGGATCAGAAGCAGAAGCTGCAACAATAGTTGTATAAGCCATTGCTCCGTTTTCTTCTAATGTTTTCATTATTCCGGCAATGGTACTTGCCTTTTGCCCAATGGCAACATATATACAATAAACAGGCTTACCTGCTGCGTAAAATTCTTTTTGGTTGATAATGGTATCAACAGCAATGGCAGTCTTACCTGTTTGACGGTCGCCAATAATTAATTCACGCTGGCCACGTCCAATAGGAATCATCGCATCAATGGCTTTAATACCAGTTTGCAAAGGCTCTTTAACAGGTTCTCTGAAAATTACACCCGGTGCTTTACGCTCTAAAGGCATTTCATATAATTCGCCTTTAAGAGGGCCTTTGCCATCAATTGGTTCGCCTAATGTATTTATGACACGGCCACTCATACCTTCTCCAACTTTTATAGATGCAATTTGGCCGGTACGTTTTACTTTATCGCCTTCTTTAATTTCGCTGCTGTCACCCATCAATACAACACCCACATTATCTTCTTCAAGGTTTAAGGCAATCGCTTTTACACCATTATCAAATTCCACTAATTCGCCACTGCGTACATTATTAAGGCCATATACACGGGCAATTCCATCACCCACCTGTAATACAGTTCCTACTTCTTCCAAACTTGCAGAGGCATTAAAGTTGCTTAATTGCTGACGAAGAATCGCCGAAATTTCGTCAGGTTTAATTTCTACCATAAAATATCAATTAATTGTTTATTATGAGGCTTATTTTTTCAGGGTGCAAAGGTAGGGCGAGATAGTGGGAATGTCAAAAAAATCAAGATAATTATAAAGTTACTTCGCATAAATGCAGCCATTAATTACTTTTTCTTATATCCTTAAAACAAATTGATCCTGTCATAAATTTTCTTTTTGGTACAATTAAGTTTTAATAATGAAAGGGAAATATTTTTTATATTACTAAATATTTTGTTTAGAAAAGAGACTTTGCAAGAAAAAGAGATAACCTTTTGTACAAATTAAATACCATAGTAAAGCTTTTTAATTCTACAATAAAAAAAATCAATAAAAAATTGTTGGTTCAATATCTAAAAAGATGTAATTTTCCATTTCTATTTTTTTAGTAACAATATTTATTTGTTATTTGCAATTTATAGTTCATCCTGATTAATCCTTTTTTAAAACCAAAACTAACTTACCCTTAAAAATTCAGACTGTAAACTATTGGCTTAAACGGATACTAATTACAAAAACTAACAACTATTATTATGAGAAATTTTACCCGACTATTTTTTATTGGGTTCATGATTTTGCTTTTTTCCAATTTTGGGATTGCTCAGCAAAGTCCGAAGTTCACCACCATTGTTGGTAAACTTATCCGAACCACACCCAAGCTTGCCGATATTGATAAAAATTCAATGTACGGAGCTCCAATTATTAAAACAAGAGATGAACATGGTATAATTGGTAGAGATGAGGAAGAGGAAGACGAAGAACGACCAGCAAGAAATAATTTTGCTAGTAAGGTTGCAAAGGACATGGCATTACAAAATAGCACCAGCCCTTCTTCTGCAACAGCATCCTCTGCAGTAATAAATCAAAATTTTGTCGGGTTGTTTGCAACAGGCTTTGCTCCATCTGATAATAATATGGCTGTAGGCCCCAATCACGTTATTCAAATAATAAATCATAGCAGCGGTTCTTTATTTAAAATTTGGAATAAAGCAGGTGTACAAGTACAGGCACAAACAATTTTAAGTACAATCACCGGTATTAGCGGGGCAGGTGATCCTGTTGTAATGTATGATCAAATTGCAGACAGATGGATACTTACAGAATTTTCCGGTGCCAGTATAAATGTTTTAGTTTGGGCAGTTTCAACTACACCAGACCCTACCGGACCTTATAAAATATATTCCTACACATTTCCATATAGTGCAGATTACCCACACTATTCTGTATGGCATAATGCCTATTATGGAATTACTCATGATTTTCAGCCAGGATACGTAGGTAGTTCTATATATGCATTTGACAAGGCTGCAATGATTGCAGGTGCAGCAACTGCAACAGCGGTAAGCTTTAGATTTGATAACAGTGTTGGGCCCAATGTTGCTAACCGTGCTTTTACAATGTTACCTGTACATCAGGAAGGGGCTGCAGTGTCAAACCAAAGTGGTTTATTTACATTCTTTCAGGATGATTCAGATACACCTGATCCATTAGATGTAGACAGTGTATTTACATTTACATATACACCAAATTTTACTACTCCTGCTTTATCGGTTATCAGCCCAATGTCAAGTATTGTATCCGCTCCGTTTAATTCTACTTTGTGCGGCAGCAATGCCTGTATTACCCAAACTGGTGGAGGTGCTGCTATCAGGGGCATCGACGGTCAGTTGATGCATAAAGTTGGATACAGGAATTTTGGAGGCTTTGAATCTATGGTAGCCAATTTTACAACTAATGCTGGTACCGGTATAGGTGGTATTCGCTGGTGGGAATTAAGGCGTACCGGTGGTGCCGGTAACTGGAGTATGTATCAACAGGGCACATACGCCCCTGGTGATGGGAATCACCGCTTTATGGGATCAATAGCGCAAAATGCTTTGGGAGATATTGGTTTAATATTTAACGTTACAGGTCCTGGTACACCAGCTACATTTCCCTCATTTAGATTAACAGGCAGAACAACCTGCGATCCTTTGGGACAAATGACTATTCCTGAAACTTCAATTATTGAAGGAACTGTAATAAATGGAACTAACAGGTATGGCGATTATAATGCTTTACAAACAGACCCCACTGGTAACAGTTTTTGGGGTACAGGTCAATATAATAAGACAGGCTTAGGCACATTTGGAAACTGGGCTACAAGGATGGTTAACTTCTCTATTACAGGCGGAGCTGCTACAATTACAACCCAGCCTGCAAATACATCTGTTTGTGTAGGTACAACTGCAAGCTTTACTGTAGCTGCTACTGGTGGTGCTCCGTTAGGCTATCAATGGCAGGTAAGTACAAATGGTGGAGGTACTTGGACAGATATTCCTGGCGCAACAGGAACAACTTATTCATTTACTGCTGTGGCAGGTGATAATGGTAAGCAGTTTAGGTGTAACGTAACCAGCGCCTGTCCTTTAGTTGCTACCAGCAATGCAGCAACATTAACGATTACCACTTTATCATCAGGAGGAACAATTTCACCAGCAAACACTAACGTTTGTCCTGGTCCAAATTCTACAACGCTTAATTTAACAGGAAGCGTAGGAAATATACTTCAATGGGAATCCTCGATTAATGGAGGTACTACATGGACTGTTATTGCCAATACTACAACAACACTAACAGCCACTAATATTACTCAAACTACCCTGTACAGAGCTTTAGTTCAGAGCAGTGGTTGTTCTGCAGCATATTCTTCTACCGCAACATTAACGTTTATTTCCGCAGGTGTAGGTACGCTAACAATTATCACTGATAATGGTACCACGTTATGTGCAGGTGATCCAACGTTATTAACTGCAGTTGGATTAACTACAAATAGCTTTGCTGCTACCGGTGCAATTACGATACCAGCTGTAGGAACGAGTGGTATAGCATCACCATATCCATCAAATATTACCGTTAGTGGCTTACCAACAGGCGGTGTAACAGTTAAATCGGTTACAATTAATGGAGTTACACATACATTCCCCAGTGATATTGATATTATTTTACAATCACCTACAGGTCAAAATGTAGTGTTAATGTCAGATGCAGGAAGTGGAACAGATGCAACAGGTCAAACTTTTACATTTGACGATGCAGCTGCGGCATTAATGAATACTACGTTTAACCCAACCGGTACTTACAAGCCAACTAATATTGGAGCGGCTGATACATGGATAGCTCCTGGTCCTGGTGCAATAACCCAGGCAACACCAACTTTGGCTTCATTCACAGGAAATCCTAATGGCGTTTGGAAACTATTTGTTGTGGATGATTTGGGTGGTGATGCAGGTGTAATCAGCGGTGGTTTTAGTATTACATTTGCTGCAACTGGAGTTATTCCTGGTCTAACTTATGCTTGGTCTCCGGCTGCTGGTCTAAATGCTACTAATACAAATCCGGTAGCCGCATCACCTAATATAAGCACTACTTATACCGTAGTTGCATCTAACGGAAGTGGATGCTCTGCAACCACATCTATTGCAATCACTATAAATCAACGTCCTGCGGTAACTGCTCAACCTGCTAATGCAACAATATGTGCTGGTTCCGCTGCAACATTTAGTGTTACAGCAACTGGCGCAGGTGTTTCTTACCAATGGCAGGTAAGCACCAATAGTGGTGTTAGTTATACAAATCTTACTAATGCTGTCCCATACTCAGGTGTTGCAACTGCTACATTAACAGTTAACCCGGTAACAACAGCAATGAATAATAATCGTTACCGTTGTGTAATCAGCGGTATATGTGCTCCTGCTGCTACTTCTAATGGTGCTATTTTAACTATAAATGCATTACCTATCATTCCTATAACACCTCCCGGTCCGGTTTGTGGTGGTGTAGCTGGTATTAATGGTACATTGTTAAGTGCAGGTTCATCAGCTCCGCCAATACCGGGCACAGCTACTTTTAGTTCAGGAACAATTAGTGTTGCTGTACCAGATAATACAGCAGCAGGTGTGAGTACTAATTTAAATGTTACAGGTATTCCTGCCAATGCTACAATTACTGGGGTAAGGGTAACATTAAATATGCCGCATACTTATTGTGGTGATATGTTATTCAATCTTAAAGCTCCAAACAATTCAATTTTAGCTTTAGATAAATATTTAGGTGGTACAGGTAACCAG
>NZ_JANPCM010000716.1:0-3614 GCF_031430955.1 Ferruginibacter sp. | reverse complement strand
GCGGGAGATAAAACCGGAACCAAGGATTGCTAATTTCATTTTAAAAATTTTTATTAAAAAGCATTGAGCTGTAAGCTATGAGCTTTGAGCAAGTAACTATAAATTTAAAAACGTATAAAAAATAAGCGTCCAGCTCAAAGCTCATAGCTTACAGCTTTACTTCACTACCGGAAACGGAAACTTACTTTTCAATTTTACTTTCATTCCTGTTGCTGATGATTTTCTTGCGGCTTCAATAATTTCCAGCACATGCAATGCATGCTCTACATTTATTTTTGGTTCTACGCCGGTGATGATGCTTTCGCCAGTAACCCTTGCACCTTCCTGCCATTCGTAACCAGCTTTATCGGTGCTCATTAATCTTGCTGGCTCTGTCCATGAATCATCCATCATCACACCATTGGTTTCCCAATCGTAACCTATCAACCGCATGTTTGCTTTATCGCCATAAATTTGTATGGAGTGTAAACTTTGCGTTCCTGCTTCGTGCCCATGAGGATCAAAATAATTAAAGCCGCACATTACATGACTGATCACTCCTTTATCATGCTCCAGTAAAATTTGTGCATTGTCTTCTGCTTGCACTTTTATTTTTCCTTTATCATCAACGGTTCGTTCAGGATTTACAATACTCGTCATTGCCATTACTGCTCTTGCCGGGCCAAGCAAGCCCGTTAGTGTGGCCATATTATATACACCAAGGTCGGGCATACTGCCGCCGCCTTTCTCATAAAAAAATGCACTCCATGTTGGGCCGGTGTGTCCGTATTGTCCGTGTGCAGCGGCCACCCGCCCTAATTTTCCTTCCTGTATTTGTTTACTCATAAATGCAAACTGCGGAGAGTTCACAACCGCCGGTGCTCCCCACAAACGCAACTTTTTACTTTTTGCTAAATCCAATAATGCTTTTCCTTCTGCGTATGTATTGGCCATTGGTTTTTCGCTCCACACATGTTTGCCGGCCATGATGGCTTTTTTATTTAACTCGCCATGCATCTGCATATCGGTGGTGGTTACCATCATATCAAACGGAACGCCTGCCAGCATTTTATCAATATGCGGATAGGTTTGTGCATTAACGTTATATTGTTTGTTTTGCACCACAGCCCGTTCATATTTTATATCGCAAAGGCTCACCACTTCAATCATTTTTGATGATAATAATTGCGGCAGGTAACGGTTGCTTACACTTCCGCAACCGATTAAAGCAACTCTTAATTTTTTATCGACAGTTGTTATGGCAAAGCTTTCCAGGTTTGCCAGCAACACCGCTGCACCGGCCATGGCTGTTTGTTGTAAAAATCGCTGACGGCTGATACCGCTTTTTGTTTGGTTATTTTCCATGATTCAATCTTTATAATAGAATAGAATATTTTTTTATGCCCGGCTGCATTGCTACTATGATGCTTCATTGGTCTGGCCTAAGGCGAGACACCCTTGTACTTTTTGTTCTTTATTCAGCCTTTCAAATTCGTGTCATTATTATTTTATCGAACTTCTTTTCACAAACCGCCGTCAGGGTTTTCAACCGCTGACGGGGTTAAGCTACTTTCCGTTTTTGAATAATAATTTTTTCTTCCCCAATTCCTGCACCTTCATCAAGGTATCGCCAGTATTTATTTGTTTTGATCAACGAGTATTATTTTATAAAATATTCTTTAATGGGTGCATTAGTTATTTATGTAACTACTTTTAAAACCTAATTTTTTTAATCCATTTTGCACATCAGGAATGTTCATGAATAATTTCCACAACAATCCTGTACGGTAATTTTCAATCATAGTAATTATTGGCCCCTGGTCTATTGCCAAATGACTTTTTGCATACCAGTTGTGATGAATACTGAAGCCATCTACAAAACCATACTTACTCCAGATTTTATCGCCAAGATTATAATAGAAATAACGCAGGGCTTCCATACTTTCTTTAGGAGTGTAGGGCATAGATGAGATGGCGGCAGTGGGTTGTATAACGCCACGATCATTTTCGGGACTGTGTGCCAGATAACCCTTATAACTATCGCCGGCGGTTAGCCCCCAGCATACGGAACTGTATCCTTTAAATTTATTTGGATTCTCGATACAAAATTCCCTGTTTATAAGAGTATGGTTTTTTCCCTGTAAAAAATAATCGTTGCCGAGAGAATCGGTTAAGCCATTGGGATTAATTCCCTGGAAAGTATATTGCTCAAAAAATAATGGACCACCTTTGTCTTTATCATAATTACCCAACGGTAATTTATAACCGTAATATTCTTTACCATTTTTAAATCCCGGACTGCCGACCCATGTACCATTATAAACTTCTTTTGAAATAGAATGAAATTGTGATGAGGCTGACATGATATAAGTAATCAAACATTCGTTGTACCCCCACACCGGGAAGTTCATATCAAAACCATTGCTGGGGCTCCAGTGCCAGAATAATTTATTTTGGTTGTTGGTATGCCAGTTCCAGTTGGCTGCTCCCCACATTTGATTAATGCGTTTGCGCAAATAAATTTCTCTTGGGGTATCACCTTTAATATATTCTCTGGCACATAAAAAACCCATAAGCAAATAACTTGTTTCCACAATATCTGCTCCATCATCCAACCTGTCGAACTTAATTGTTTTACCCGTTCTTCCATTCATAAAATGCGGATAAATGCCATGAAAGCAATCAGCATTAATTAAAAAATCGGCGATCTTAATTAATCTCCTGATGGCAGTATCTTTTCCAATCCATCCTCGGTCTACTGCAACAACAGTACTCATTATGCCAAAGCCTGTACCGCCTATCGCACCTGCATCAGGGCCGAAAGTTGTTTTAGAAAAATTCGGTTCATCCCATGCTTCGTTGATATAATCCCAATAGTGTTCTGCTAAAACAGTGTTGCTTCTTTCTAATGCCAATCCACTATAAGGATGTGCACCATGCCAGAAAAAACGAAAGGTTTGTTTTTGTACCACTTCCATTAACTGGTCATCAGTTAAATTTTTGATGATGCCGACTGGTGCGATACTGTCGGGGCCACTACCATATTTTCCTTTACTAAGGGAAAGTGAATTTTTTTGGGCTATAATATTTTGTGTAGAAAACAATACCAGAAATAGTAAAATAGAACGAACAGGCATAGCAAATCATTTAGTTGGAGAAAAGTATCATGAACTTTTAAAACAATCAATTTAAAAGCTGTAAGCAAATCTACTTTTGTTAGCAGCAATCAACTACCAGTTTACTTTATAATTCCGATACTATTATAGCAAAATAATACAATAATGTTTTATTTTTATGCCATAATACAATCATTTAATATGAAACCATCGTTAGAACGTTTACCATTGGAACAGGGCGAATCTTTTGTGGCAAAATTTTTTGATTACAGTTTTTATCCTACGCCATGGCATTACCATCCCGAGTATGAAATTGTATTGGTAACAGAAAGTACCGGAAAACGTTTTATTGGTGACCATATCAGTGATTTTAAACCTGGCAACCTGGCGTTGCTGGGTCCAAACATTCCGCACACCTACCGCAACGAAGAAAAGTTTTATAGAAAAAATTCGAAGCTGAGGGCCAAATCTTTTGTCATACATTTTTCTGAACAATCATTAGGTAACGATTTTTTACAA